>JBIIWE010000053.1:0-9170 GCA_044339075.1 Daejeonella sp.
ATGGTAGTTCTTACTGCAAGACTGTAACCCTTTTCCGAAAGCCATTTTTTTAGAAATTTATTCTCAAAATCAGGAGATGATGCCAGAATCAATACCCTAAGCGATTCCCGTTCTTTCACTAAAACCGGTATTGCCTCTCTTGAAAGGGTGTCAGAGCCCGCAATTGTTATTAGTGAGTAAACAGATTTGTCAAGATGTTTTGGAATACATTTCAACTCGAAATCATTCCATGTTTCTTTCCTGATCATTACTGAGTCCAGATTCGTTCCTAGACCTTGCAGAATAAGTTTGACCTCCGTTCCTGTGGAATTATTATACTTTCCCTGCACAAGCAATTGCTCGCCAGAACGGATCTTTATAGGCCAACTAATTGAACTGATCCCATCTGCTATCGCTGATGGATGAAAAATTAGATTTTTGGTTTCCAGACTTTTTAGGTCATCCGATTCCAAGCCGTATCCAAGAATATGAAGGGTTTGATAATCAGGATTTGATGTCAAGAAGTGCTCGATATCGGCGATATATTCTACTTTTCTATCTTTTTCAATGATCGCTTTGTCTGTGCTGATTAGTGGAGCACCTTTCCATTTATCCAAACTATCTTTATGATACCCTTCAGTTAATAGGAGGGCAATTTTACTGTTGGATAAATCAATTTTTCTTTGATAATGAATAGGCAAAAGGATGAATAATAAGGAGATAATTGCAAGAACAGTTGCGGTAATTCTGAAAATTAAATTCGACTTATTCTTCCTCCCGATTTCTTTAAAAATGAGAAAGCCGAGCAGTAATGTAAGAAAGATAACTATATAAATCTTATCCATCTTAGGGTAGTTGACGCTTTAAACTATTAAAATATTCTAATGAAAGCGATGTTCTCGGCGGCGCTATTTTAGCCTGTGGTGCTTTGCCTTCATTTTTGATCATTCTTTGCATTGCTGCTTCCATTGTGGATAGCTCCCCCAAACTTACCTTCCCATTACCTGATTTGCTTAGTATTTTCCGCATGATTCCTAATGCCTTTAAATAGGATGTAGGTTCTGCCGAGGCTTTTGCTGCAAGCTTACGGTTTGCCTCTTGCAGAATACTGAAGTCAGATTGGTTTAGTTTTTCACCTTCTTTTAGCTTTGCAATAATTGAGGTTGATTTCTTTAGTGCATTTTGTTCTTCGCTTTTCAAAAGAGTTCGCACTGCCGATGGCTGTATAATTTTATCAAGTTCGGCGCTGAGGCGCTTTTCGGTTTTAATTGCCGGCGTTTTCAGTGCTGTTTTTGAAACATAAGCTCTCGACTTTTGCTGAAGATCTTTGAGCAGCCGCAAAGCCTTGTATTCAAAGGGTAGCGCTTCTTCCGGTTTATAGGTTCTTAATCTAAGTTCCGACTTCCACATTTCTGCTAAAGTGGCCTTAAGCTGGGCTTTTAGTTCAGGCTCAAAGAAAGTTGCATCTTCTGCGATATCGTGTTTATGGGCATAGGCATCCATAATTTTTTCGGCATCGCCAAATGCGGCAGATTCTTCAGCTGCAGTATGTTCTTCATGCTCTTCACCAATCTCTTCATCGGTTTCTTCACCTAGAAACTTGCCATAACGCAACCTGAGTAATTTCTGGTCGATCCCCAGATTATTACTTCGGTTTTTAAATTCTTCTTCGCTTATTGAGTTTTTTTCTTTTAGGATTTTCTCCGTGTCGATAATGATCTGTCTCTGGCTTCTGAAATATTCTGGAACAAGATTGATTCCCCCGAGCATTCCATCCATACTCATTAATTTGGCAGTATCCTGAATAGTTACAATATAAACATCAGATCTGCTCTGCTGCTTCCTGCTGTCAGTGGCGTTAATATAGAAATACAATTCATCACCAGGTAGCATACCCAATGAAGGGAGATCAATAGTTTTCTGAAGCTTGTACTCTTGTTTTCCATTGATGCTTTCGCTGAACCGGATTACCTGCTCCTTGAATTTCACACTCTCTCCTTCTCCACTGCTGATGGTTGCTGAGATATAGCTATAATTTATCCCATAATCATCGTTAATCTGAACTCGTAAATTTGCCCTTTGAGGTTCCCCAAAATCGATGGTACTGTATTGTTTTGGAGAGGTGATGCGGATTGTTGCAGGTTCATCTTTTATCGTTTCCAGTTTATAAAGGTCAGATAGTTTACCATCCAGCTCCACCTGATAAAAACCTGGTTTGTTGATGGGTTTACTTATCGCCCATTGTGTACCTGTTTTATTCAGCGAGCGTAATTTTATCTTTTCCTTATCATTGAAAATATAGTAGAGTTTGCTAACTGGTCTACTAGTCTCAATGACCCATTCCAGAATTGCTCCTTCTTCAACTGTGGCCGAAAACTGCTGCTGAACTCTTGAGTTTCTTTTAGTGTAGGTCGGTGGTGAAATCTTTAGCTTGATGGAAGATATTTCAGGCAATATTTTATCAGGTATTGAAGGTGTTGTTCCTTTGTTGATACCTAAACTATTGTTGTTTAAAGTGCCAAAATCTATGCTGACAAGGGATGCTGAAACTAGAATCGAAATGATCAGGAAAATAGCTGAGATCTTCAAGCGTTTATAGATCAATGCCGGGGTTTTTATGCTCTGCATCTCATTTTTGATCTTTTCTAGCTGCAATTTCTCCAGAATATTCAATTTTTCAGGATTTTTGAGAACCAATGAAGAGCTTTCTTCAAGCTGGGGATAAGTCAGGTCGAGGAGCCTAGAAACATCAGCCTCGCTAATTTTTGATATTCTAAAAATTTGGATTAGCACAAGTGAGATCAGCAGGCTTATCGGAAGTATAAACCAATAGGATACTGGCGAAATGATATTCCACAAGCTAAGGCACAGCATGGAAAAGGATGTCGCCAAAAATATAGAGGTAAGCATGACTGAACTAATCCAGCGTATCCTGATTGATCTTAAATATTTAATTCCTTCTGAATGTATCATATCAAATAAGATTATTTCTGAAGGTTAAATATCTTTCCAGTACAACTATTAAAATTAAAGCTAGCCAGAACGGATCTTTCAGGCTTTTTTGGCTTTCCTGATTTTTGCCTGAAGACTCATTGCTTCCTTTTATAAAGTCAGGATCGATCTGCGCCTGCCTCACAATTCTTTTGTCTGATGGATGAATTTCTGACGCATGTTGCTCTGGAATGATAATTGGGATTAGAGCCTTGGGGAAATCATCGCTCCAAACCAGTTCACTCCAATCCGGATTAAATCTGGAATAAAAATGAAAGATTGATATCTTATTTTCTATTTGCAGATCAAGTAAAGGCTTACCGAAACCGTCTTCCCAAACAGGGAAACCACTTATTGAATGTTCAGGGTAAACATTTCGTTTGAACAGTTCAATATCTTCCTTTTCAATACTGCTCATGGATTGTAATAGGTTTAATTTGCTGTTTATCTCTTCTATTTTCCCCTTTTCATATTTAAAGAACAAGTTTAATGGAACTATTCCGGATGGTATGGCAGACTCTGAAAGCCAGAAAATAATATTTTGGCCGGATGGAATATTGATCGTTGAATATTCACTCAGCATTATTTTTCGTCCCGTATATTTTTTTATAGCACTTATTGCTGCTTTCAAATAGCCGGCATCATTTTTAAATTTATCCGTATAAATGGCTATTCTGATTGTTGACGTATCAATACTAATTGTTGACGTATCAATACTAAAGGGAAGGGAAACTTCCTGCTGCTTATCTTTGAATTTTAAACTTGCCTTTCCATTCTGAATGTCGAGTTCAAACGGACTATTGTTAGATGCAGGATCAATTGTTACAGTTTTAAAAGTCGTTTTATCAGGACTGCTGTTGGCAATTGTGACGTTTACATTGTCTGATTGATTGAACCAGGCATTCTCAATCCAGGTAGCTGTTGAATCAGAAGGCGTGTAAGTTTTCCAGAGTATGGCATGGGAGACAAGCGGTCGTTCAGTACCTAATCTATTCAATAGGTTTGGAGTGAAAAGAAAAGCTTTGGTGTTTTCAGGAATTTCATCTTCCAGTAATTTGATCAATGACCAGTAGGGGAGATGCTGCGCTAAACCTAATTCTGATTTATTTTCAATCAGTACATCCTGAAGTTTAGCAGACTGAAATCCCGGTTCAAAATAATGAAATTCATAACCAAGATTACTAAGGGAGTCAATTTCTGCTTTAAACTGGCTAGAGGTTTCAGTAAGATTTTGTTTTTCCATCAGGATCCATCCCTTATTTACAGATGTATTTAATTTGCTGATCCATTCGGGTCCTGCGAGTATCAAAGCTAAAATGATCAGCAAAAGGCAACGAAGAAATAATAAGAGCAGATCGATCAGTTTTAAACTGCGGGCACTTTGCCTGGAGCTTTCTGCCAGGAGACTGATACTTCCAATTTTTAGAGTCTTGCCTTTTTTAATATTCCACAAATGGATGATCAGCGGGATTGAAATTCCGCCGATTGCAAATAGCCATAAAGGGTTAATCAGTTGGAACAAGGCTTAAGTTCTTAATTTGCTGCGTTGGTTTAAAAAATCTCTTAATGCCTGATCGAGAGGTTCCTCCATGCTGATCAGACGGTAAAAAATATGACGGTCTAATAGGTTCATCCTCAGACTGCTAAAATGCTTTTCAAGCTTCTCCTGGTAGATATTTTTAGCGGTTTTGACGTCAATTTTAATGGTTTCACCAGTTTCAAGATCTTCTAATTCTGAGTAACCTTTAAAATCAAGTTCCAGTTCATTTTTTCCCATTAGGTGAAATACGATCACTTCATTTTTTAAGGAACTTAAGGTGTCAATTAATTGTAGGATCTCTCCATTCTGTTCATACATATCGGTAATAAAGATCAGCAGCTCTCTTCTTTTTGATCCGGTGTAAATATCTTTGTAATGAATAGGCTTTGTAAACTCACCACCTGCTTTGATGTTTTCCAGCTGATAAAACATTCTAGATAAATGTTGGAAATCTTGTTTGGAAGCTAATGAGAATAACCCTCCATCTTGAAATACATACAGTCCTATTGCATCACCTTGAATATTAGCAAGATAGGCCAGTGAAGCGGCGAGGTATCTGGCGTAATCTAATTTTTTATATCCTCCATCTTCATGATTCATTGATCCGCTGGCATCGATCAGAAACCGAACAGAAATGCTGGTTTCTACTTCTGATTCCCGGATATAATACCGATCAGAACGTCCATACATTTTCCAATCGAGCCAGCGAAGGTCATCGCCGGGCTGATAACTTCTGTATTGGCTAAATTCAAGTCCCGGACCCTTAATAGAGCTTTTATTAACCCCAGTCATAAAGCCATCCACTACAGTTTTTGCTGCCAGTGAAAGGTCTTTAATAGCCATTACGACTTTTGGGTCTAATAATTTACTCATTGGAGTGTTATTGATAATTTATTGGAAACAAATCAAATTTCCGGTCTAAGCCTGAACCTTTGGCCTCTCAACAGACCTGATCAACGCTGAAGTAACCTGATCTGAGTTGACGTTTTCTGCTTCTGCCTTAAAATTGACAAGAATGCGATGACGCAACACCGGATAGGCCATCGTATGAAGGTCTTCCATAATGACAGCATATCGGCCTTTTAATAATGCTCTGGCTTTTGCAGTTAAGATCAATGCCTGTCCGGCTCGCGGTCCGGCACCCCATCTTACCCATTCTTTCACATATTCAACGCTTGTGGTATCGGGCCTTGTTGCACGTATGAGCTTGCTTACGTAATCAATAAGATCATGGCTGATGCTAACATCTCTAACCAGCGACTGGATCTGTAAAATTTCATTACCAGTCAAAACTGGCTCAATGGCTGTTTTGTTCGATCCAGTGGTGCTATTTAAGATTCCGAATTCTTCCTGCTCGTTCGGGTATCCAATTTTCACGAAGAGCAGAAAACGATCCAACTGTGCTTCAGGTAAAGGATAAGTTCCTGCCTGCTCGATTGGGTTTTGGGTTGCAAGTATAAAAAAAGGACGGTCTAATGGGTAGGTTTGGCCACCGTAGGTAACCTCAAATTCCTGCATCGCTTCGAGTAAGGCAGCCTGAGTTTTTGGGGGTGTACGGTTGATCTCATCAGCCAAAATGATATTGGCAAAAATGGGGCCCTTATTAAACTTGAAAAATCGTTTTCCAGTGCTATGGTCTTCTTCCAGTATCTCTGTTCCGATGATATCTGTTGGCATCAGATCGGGTGTGAACTGTATTCTTCTGAAGGAGAGGTGCATGGCTTGCGACAGGGTTTTAACCATTAATGTTTTGGCAAGGCCCGGAACACCCTCTAAAAGGCAATGCCCGCCAGCCATTAAAGCGATGATCATTTCCTCCAAAACCTGATCCTGCCCAACAATTACTTTCTGGATCTCTTGTTTTAAATGCGGTAGCTTAGCAATTATTGCCTTAATATTACTTTCTGAAATTTTCAAGTTCGTATAATTGGTTTAATAATGCGAAAATTAGGAATAAATTGCCGTAAACAGGTGATATGTGTATGCCCATCCAGATTTTTACAAAAATATCTTATGAAAAGAGTTTTTCGGAAGATATATAGAGATAATTTAGACGAATGTTAGGTTCGAAGTTCACATTTGCACGAATAAAGTACCGCTCAGGCGACTGGGATACAGATCAGCGTATGCCATCAAATCTGCTAAACTCTTTGGTAGAATACACTACCATCCCAATTAATAATGAGGAGAAAGTTGTGGAACTCTCTGGTAATGAGTTGTTTTTGTACCCATTTTCCTACCTCAGCGGACATAAACTGGTTCAGTTTGACCAGCAGGAAAAGCTTAATTTTAAAAAGTATGTGGAGAATGGCGGTTTTGTTTTTGTGGACGACTGCAACCATGATATCGACGGACTATTCGCCAGGTCTTTTGAGGCTCAAATGAGCTCCATATTTGGTCAGACGGCCTTGAAAAAGATTCCCAATGACCATGAGATCTATCATTCTTTTTTTAAATTCGAAAAGGGGCCTCCTACAAGCTCATTTGAATTAAACGGTTGGGGTGATGATCTGGTGCATGATTATTTGAAGGCTGTAGAGATCAATGGCCGTATTGGAGTATTATACAGCAATAAGGATTATGGTTGTGAATGGGATTATGATTTCCGGAATAAACGATTTTATGCAGAGGATAATACCAAATTTGGAGTGAACATTATTATGTATGCGATGGGAGTATAATTAGCAAATGAGTTAATTAGCAAATTAGCAAATGTGATAATGAGCAAATGTGAGTGATTTGTCAATAAGATAATTTGTCGATTTGTCGATTGGATATATGTCTGTGCAGTTTGGGGCTGCCCCTCCCTATGAAAAACAGGTCCATGTAAAATAAACCTTGCCGGAGGAGGTAGCTTACGGCTATTCGTAGTTTGAAATGGAACGCGATTTCTCGCCTGAACTACTCTATAGGAAAGGGCTGAACTGGCCTTTAACACACTGGTATTGATTTCAAAAATCAAATATTTTCGCTACAGCCCCTTATCTGACCAACTATAACGGTATTATTTTACCCTTAACCTGTGGTTGGTGTCATAGAAATCACCAAACAATCCAAGGTATTTGTGACCTGGGCTTATTGGTCGGTGATAACACCAACTAGAGGAAACTTTGGCTAAATAATGTAATCCTGCGGAATAATCAATAAAGAAAAATTCTCTACCCTTTAAGATGTTTTTCCAGCCAGGCATATGCTTTTTCCTGAATATCCCGATTGTAATTATGCACTGTTTTAGGAGAATAAAATGAAGTGTTATCGCCTTTACCTGCCCAGTCGAAAGCGGACTGGATTTCTGCTTTGGCTTTCATTTTTCCTTCTTCGGGAAAAAGGGGATCTTCTTCACCAACTACAATCATACAGGAATTAGGTGCACTCATAGCCGCAAGATCCGGAATGTCCATCCTGTTCAACACCCCTGGCAATAAACAAAAGCTTCCAACAGCGCCGCTCAGATTATAATGTTGCTGCATGTCGCCGGTAGTCATCCATCCAACGCTTACAGAAGCTTTTATCCGGGTATCCAGTGCTGCAAGGATATTGGTTCTCCATCCGCCACCAGATAAGCCTGTCACTCCAATTCTTTTCATATCCACTTCCGGCCGGGTAGCTAAATAATCGATACATCTTGAATCGTCAAAGTAGTTAATACCAGCCCAGGTAGTCCCTGCCCAATTTAACTGCCTGACTCCATAATATAAAAGATCACGGATCTTGGTATCATACTGCTTATAATCATCAGCTGATATTGAAAAAGGATCAAAGTTATGAGGTATTCCATTGATGCCTTTAGGAACACGGGCACCGAAATGATGCGCATCTATCACGATAACCGCATAACCTCTGTTTACCAGTTCTTCTGTTAAATAGGCACCTTCATAGTATTCTTTTCGATGTTTTACCAATAGTTCATGATCCTTGCCGCCATTGGCGATACGGTCTTTACCAAAGCCCATTGGACCTCCCCATTCATGCAGCGCAACGATACCTGGAACTGGTTGTTTAACTCCTTTTGGCAATAATAGGTAAGCCTCCAGCCGATGCCATGGAGTAGTATTAAAAAGTATTTTTTCGAAAGTGTGGTTTCCCCTGTCTTCTTTCTGAATCACTTCTGGTGCCAGGTTCAATGGTCCGGGGTTATAATGCAAGCCATCCAGCAGACATTTTCTGGCTGCAGCCTGCCATTTTTTATAAGTGCCCTTTGGATTCTTTTTTCTCCAGTTTGCAACAGTCAGATCCATAGGATTGTTTGCACGGATCCCTTCAAGAACCGGTTCCAATGAACCATAAAGGTTTAATGGATTTTTGACAGAGGGAATGTTAGGAGGTATGTTAGCCATTTCCGGTTGAAAGGATAATAAGCCTGATGAAGCGATAACAGCAGAGCCGATTGTAGATGTTTTTAGAAAATTTCTTCTTTCCAATTTGAATAAGTTTTAAAATGAATGTAATACTTTTCTGGCAGATTTATTCACAATAGTGTGATAACACCAAGAAGAGGAATTTATCATACGGTTCGCATTTCGATTCCAGCGGAGGCTGGAATCTCCTTACCCCCCAACAACGCTTGTCATTCCCACGAAAGTGGGAACCTCCTCTAATCCAAATTAAAAGGTTCCAGCTTTCCTTTAGATTAGCTTTCAATAAGAAAGACAGTTATTGT
>JBIIWE010000513.1:0-2562 GCA_044339075.1 Daejeonella sp.
TTTGGTTCCACTTACCAGGTGTATTCGCGAATATGGACGGGGAGAAGTTACATCATGTTGTATCATGATCGTCTTCCCATTGGTGGTTCGAATAGTGGTGGTATTCATGTTGCCTTTAAAATCTTTGCCAACAAATTCTTTATACAGATCATTTTTTGCGGCTTCAGCTTTAGCACGTTCACCCATTTGGAAATCATTAGAAGACACAGAAACCAGGTAATCCATTTTATCACCACGATTTATATTCAAAACCTGACAAACCGGACCTAAACCATGGGTTGGATACAAACTACCTTCGCGAGTAGCATTCTGTCTTAAACGCCACATATCCTGATAACCTTTATCGCTAAAATTAAGGTTTATAAGATTGTGAATATAAGCTCCTTCAGCATGAATGATCTCACCAAAGTAACCTTGTCTAGCCATGTTCAATGTCAGCAGTTCAAAAAAGTCATAACAGCAATTTTCGAGCATCATACAATGCTTACGAGTACGCTCAGAAGTTTCAACCAAAGCCCAGCACTCCTGCATTGAAACTGCTGCGGGCACTTCAATAGCAACATGCTTACCTTGTTCCATAGCAAAAAGTGCCATTGGAACATGCAAATGCCATGGAGTACAGATATAGATCAGATCTATGTCTTTACGCTCACACAATTTCTTCCATTCGTCTTCACTACCTGTATAGATCGTAGGATTATGACTTGTGCCAACAAGAGCCTTCTTTGCTTTATTTACACTTTCCGGACGCAAATCACATAATGCTTTGATCTCTGTACCTTCAATTTTAGCGACTGCATTTAAATGAGATGGCCCACGCTGACCCAAACCGATAAATCCAACACGAACAGTATCAAGCTTTGGTGCAGCATAACCACTCATATTAAAGGTCTGAATGGTAGATTTTGATACCCAAGGCCCTTTTTCCGGCTCCGAGGCAAATCCATTAAGTGCACCAACACCTGCTATGCCAAGTCCGGCAAGACTAGTTTTTTTTAAAAAATCTCTACGGTTATTTTTCATCGTTTTTAAATGTTTGTTGTATTGTAAAATTTTCTATTGTTTGTTTTATATACCTGGAAACCATTTTTCGGCATTTTTGAGATATATTTTATCTATCACTTCTTTTGGTAATTTCAATCCTTTAATTTTCTCCTTAAAGTCAGTAACATTCATATCATCATCAGTCACGAAGTACCTCCAGTCGCTAAGTCTTCTTTCAGTGATCCTTTTTTTATACTCTGCAGGATCAGAACCTTTACCTACCCCATTATCCGTTGCGTAAATGATTCTATCCTGGTACTTAACCATGAAATCATATACTTTTTGCCTGCTATTTATAGTTTGATACTGTAAATGACAAATACGTTCAGCCATATCAACTGCCATATTAGGAAATTTATCTAAACGTTTTGCTAATTCATCTACATCGTATTCAAGACTTCCTAAATGAACACCAACAAATCTAATATTAGGATGTTTTTCAAGCATTTTATCTCGCGCATCCACCTGATCCTCATAAGAAGGGTACTCAGGATGGAGGAACATATGATATTCAGGATGCTTGCTAAAATAATTTTTGTCGCCAGATACCGTCATTTGATCAACTGGAAGCCATGCATTCTTTGGTTCTCCTAAATGTCCAACAAGAGTAATATTACTTTTCTCTATGAAGTCCAGTACAGGATCAATTCTTGGATCATTCACCATCACAAACTTTCCATCTTTATCACGAAGCTCCATCCCAATATTCTTCCAGATCTTGACGCCAATTGCACCTTTTTCAAAAGAATTTTTCAAATAAGCAAGGGTTTGTGGTAGCCATTTATCTGTACCCCAATCGTTTACATTAAAGGTGGTGGCATAAGCCACTTGTTCAGGGTAAGTTTTGATCATTTCAAGTGCCACATTTTCCTGAACCTCAGCCGGGTTTTTGGAAGTAGGATTAACATTAACTGTTAATAGTTTGAAATTATCTGCCTTCGCTAAATTAATAAAGGCGGTATCGTAGGCATTAATATGTACATGGGTATCATATTTTTCTACCGATTTAAAATCATCGACGCTATAAAATTCTGTGGATGAACTATCTTTTGCGGAAGATATTTTTTGAGTCTGAGTACAATTTTGAAAAAATATACTGAGAGCACAGAAACATAGAAATTTTGCTTTCATAATTAATGGGAATATAGTTAATGATCTTAGATTTTTATAAATATTTTTTTCTTGTACATCCAGTATAAGATTAGCCATTCAAAGAACAAAATTAGTCCGCCGCTAACCAGAGTTGCATAAGCAACCCCAAAAATCTGATCGAAGTTTTTACCCAAATGAATATAAAGTGAGTCATTGATTAGGTTTCTCATCCCGCCATCAGCAATTACATAGGCAGCAATGGAATTCACCCCGATCACCATTAAGAAAAATGAACCCTTATGCCTTCCCTTCATATCAATCAAACCATAAAACATAGCTAGGAACAGGAAGCAGATACCTCCACTAAAGATAGTCCAACCAGGGGTCCAAATACGTTTCACAATCGGATTCAACCCGCTAATATGT
>JBIIWE010000514.1:0-2559 GCA_044339075.1 Daejeonella sp.
TAACTATAGGACGCCAAGTTTGGTGATTTAGTTGCATCAAATAATTTAAACCTTTTATTCTTAGATAGTGAGTCCGATTAGGAAGATTCCTCTGTTTTAACATATACAAGATGATTAAGTACGGCTCTTAATTCCCCATACGAAACATCGTCGCCTAAAGCATTTTTTGTTTCGGCGGTACCGATACCAGGATGTTGAATAATATAAGCCATGATCTTTGCTACTTTCAATTTTGACACGATTTCGAAAACCGATATTTCACCCGAATTGATATAAAAGGCCAGATGGCCTTCAATGGTGGTTGGACTGAAGCCGCGTTCGATAGCGATTTCAGATATTGTTTTTCCAGATTTGAACAGATCCAGCGATACTTTTTTTGTATCAGTTTTTATTTTCTTCACTATTAAAGGTATTTCCATGGCCTGCCTTTCAACTTCATGGTTCTCGCAATAATTAGTAATAATCTCAATAATTTGCTGTCCGTATTGCTTTATTCTGGTTTTCCCCAAACCTTTAATTCCTTCAAGTTCAAGCAGGTTTGATGGCAATGATTGGATCAATTCAAGGATTGACTTTTGAGCTAGAACAAGATACACCGGAACTCCCCATTCCTCTGCAAGAGAGTCTCTCCATTGTCTTAGTGATTTATATAACTCAGGATGCGGAATATTGGCTGCAATTTTAGCAGATTCTTTCGCTGCTACTTTTGCAGGTACATGATCAATTTCTGCGTTTGATTTAGTTTTGAGGTATTGAGACGTAAAAAAACCATTCAGGCAAATTGTCATTAATGCCTTTTTTACTGTGATCTCCTTCTGCAAATTATCTAAAGCATCTGTCAGGCTGGTTCTCACTGCTTTATTATCACAATCTGTATTTAATTTCTTTAGCGGATCATTAAATACCGATTCAACTTTATTCATGAAATAGCTTGAAGCCTTTTTAACACGCTCCTGCAATTCCTGGTTATCCTCAGGAAGTGACAGATCTGTAAGAAAGCTGCTCAGTTGTTTTTTAAAATTTTCTGAAACTTCATAAATGTCTTTTTCAGAATTTTCACGAATTGATTTTAAATCATCAATAATTTTGGGATCGAGTATGTTATGATGATCCTCAGCAATTTTCCTGACCTGGAAGAAGTAACTTTTAATAGGGTTGAAATCAAATAATTCAAACAGTAAAGTTTGCTGAAAAGATTTTCTTGATTCAATCAATTGTTGTTCGCCAGGTTCATTGTTTTTGGCATTTCGTGTATATTCAGAAACGGTTCCATCAGTTTTAACACTGTTAAAAGAAATCGGACTTCTCAATACCATGCCTTCAAAGCTTTTACAGCGACTGAGAGCAACATAAACCTGGCCATGTGCAAAGGCAAGATTAGCATCGATCACAGCTTTTTCGAAAGTTAATCCCTGGCTTTTATGAATAGTTATAGCCCATGCAAGCTTCAGAGGGTATTGTGTGAATGAACCAATGATTTTTTCTTTAACTTCTTTGGTTCCCGCATCTAACTCGTATTTGATGTTTGTCCACGCCAGCGGGTTAACAACGATCTCTGAAAGATCACCTGGGCATTTGACCATGATCTGATCATTGGAAATTCGGGTGATCATACCAATTTTCCCATTAAAGAAAAGACGATCCCGGGACAGGTCGTTTTTCACAAACATGACCTGTGCTCCCTTTTTTAGTTCAAGTTCGGCAAAGTTGGGATAAGAGTATTCTGGAAAATCGCCTTCGATGACTGCTTTAAAGCTGAAAACAGGATTAGTTAATTCCCTTAGTTTTACTTCATTGATGTCCTGAGCAGACTTATTGTGAGTGGTAAGGGTTATATACCCTTCCTCATCAGCAGGTTTAAAATCCGGGATATATCTCGAATTTAACTTTCTAAGAACATGCTCATCTATGTTGTTTTTTCTGACGCTATTCAAAAGGTCAATAAACATGGAGTCGACCTGCCTGTAAATATGTTTTAGTTCAATACTCACGGGACTGGTTTTTTCCAGGGCTTTGCTGCTAAAGAAAAAGAGGTTTGGATAATAATCTTTAAGTATTAGCCAGTCTTCATCCTTAACTACGGGTGACAACTGGTGCAGGTCGCCGATCATTAGGATCTGAACTCCACCAAAGGGTTTAGTATGATTCTTAAAACGTCGTAAAACTTCGTCGATGTGATCAAGAGTGTCTGCACGAACCATACTGATCTCATCAATAACCAAAAGGTCGAGACTTTTAATCAGATTAATTTTGTCTTTATTAAAACGTTTATGCTGAATATTGCCTGGATTTCCGGGTATATAAGGGCCAAACGGAAGCTGGAAAAATGAATTTATTGTAACACCTCCGGCATTGATAGCAGCGACTCCGGTGGGAGCTACTACAACCATGCGTTTATGCGTTTGTTTTTTTAACTGGTGCAGGAATGTTGTTTTGCCTGTTCCGGCCTTTCCTGTCAGAAAAATATTCTTGTCTGTGTATTGAACAAAATTAAATGCGAGCTCCAGTTGTGAATTCTGCTCCATGGATATTAGTTAGACATTTTTTGGTATGCTGGCA
>JBIIWE010000515.1:0-2547 GCA_044339075.1 Daejeonella sp.
TTAATTAATTGCTTTTAACCTTGACACTCCTGATTCATCATTTATGATCTTATCGGGTTTACCTCGGTTTCGTACAATAAAACCATGTTATTTTATAAATAATAATACTCGCCATTAACCTTGATTGTGCCCGCATCGAGAAGCATTCGAATAATATTTAATTTTTCTTTATCATTGCCAATATGTAAAGATTCTATTAGTTGGCTTAGGTGCAAAGGTTTCTTACTCAGCTCATTGAGTATCGATTTAACTATTTCATCAGAATTTCCAGCTTTTTTAGAAGCCTTTTTATTCTCCAGGCAAACATCACAAACTCCACAAATCGGTGCATGAGCTTCATTGAAATAATTTAATAGTTGCTGGCTTCTGCACTTTTTATTGACGGCGTAGTTGATAATCGATTCAATCTGCAATTTATGAACCTGATAACGATCTTCATGATATCTTCTGTCAATTAATAGATGTACAGAATCAACACGCGGCTTAATAAAAAGTAAATGAGGTTTATCTGTTTGTTCAATATAATTAATGATCTGAAGTGTTTGAAGCTTTTGAAGAATCTTTACTACTTCATTCCTATTAATTCCAAGTCTTTTACCAAGATCGCTTTCCTTAACTGCCGACAATTGATCAAAAATACCACCATATGATCTTAACAGCACTTTTATAAACTGATCATAAGCGGGTTGTTCAACTTGGAAGCGATAAAGATCTGCTGAACCTGAAAGGACCTGAACTCTGGAGGGTAAAAAAACAGTTTCAGTCAAGGCGATGTATTCATCATGCTCCAAAAATTTAATAGCATGCAAGGTTCGAAATGGGTCGAGTTTAAATCGACTGCAAAAATCAGCAAGGTCAAATTCAAGTGATAAACTTTCTCCTGCACCATAAGCCAGCTGATAATAATTGCCCAAATGATAATAAATCTGTTTGATTTCTTCAATAGAAGGATATTGCTGTTCAAATCTATTTTTAAGTTGAAACACATCCGAATTGTTATAAAGCAGGACTGCATATGCCTTATTTTCATCTCTTCCTCCCCTACCAGCTTCCTGATAATAAGCTTCAAGGCTTTCAGGAAGATCAAGGTGAACAACAAAACGAACGTCAGCTTTATCGATACCCATCCCAAAAGCATTCGTAGCCACTATTACTTTAACCTCTGAATTTTTCCAAGCAGTCTGCTTTTTCATCCTTAAAGGCGTATCTAGGCCGGCATGATAGAAATCAGCTGAAATTCCTTGTAAGGTAAGCTGCCTTGCCACTTCCTGAGTTTCTCTTCTGTTTCTGACATACACAATACCTGTTCCTTTTACATTTTTGGCAATGGAAAAGAGTTTTCTAAGTTTATTTTCTTCATTATAAACTAAATAGCTAAGGTTTTTTCGCTCAAACGACTTCCTAAAGACCTGCGCTTGTTTAAAGTTTAATTTTATTTGAATATCTGCAGCAACTCTTTCTGTGGCAGTTGCTGTAAGAGCCAAAATGGGAACATTTGGATGTATTTCCCTAAGTTCTGCAAGATGTAAATAAGGCGGCCTGAAATCATATCCCCATTGTGAAATACAATGAGCTTCATCTATCGCGATCAAATTAACCTGCATGTGTCTGACCCTAACCCTTACTAGCTCAGACAAAAGCCTTTCAGGTGACAGATAAAGAAATTTTATATCCCCATAAATACAGTTATCAAGGGCTATATCCACTTCCCGTTTTCCCATTCCTGAAATAACAGCTATTGCTTTAATTCCTCTTTCTTTCAGATTCTCAACCTGATCTTTCATTAGAGCAATCAAGGGCGATACTACAATACATATCCCTGGTTTTAAAAGAGCAGGAACCTGAAAACAAAGTGATTTGCCTCCACCCGTTGGCATCAATGCCAGTGTATCCTTTCCATCCAAAACTGATTGGATAATATCCTCCTGTAAAGGACGAAATTTAGTAAACCCCCAATATTTGGAAAGTATATGATGAATCGTCATAAAAACAAACTCAGTACAGGGTTAAAAATAAAATTCATAGGTCAAGAGCAGAAATTCGATAATACCAAAACTATGAATAATTGCTAAATTGCGTGACCAATTAGATCAATACATGAATAGATCAATATTTTTAGTTTTCAGTATACTGCTGACTTCACAACTGTTAGCACAAACAAGTTCAAAATGGAATGTAGAAAAACCTACTGGTCCTTCTAAATCATTAACTTTTCAAACCAATGAAGGTACATGGATGAATCTGGATGTAAGTCCCAATGGACAAGAAATTGTTTTTGATTTACTTGGAGACATTTACAAAATGTCCATAAGCGGAGGAAAAGCAGTTATACTTGCCGGAGGAATGGCTTCAGAAGTACAACCGAGGTTCAGCCCGAATGGTAAATTCATTTCTTATACTAGTGATAAAGATGGTGGTGACAATATTTGGGTCATGAATGTTGACGGATCTGGGAAAAGGGCAATTACAAAAGAAAGCTTCCGACTAGTTAATAATGCTGTATGGACTCCTGATAACCAATATCTGATTGCCAGAAAACATTTTACC
>JBIIWE010000516.1:0-2543 GCA_044339075.1 Daejeonella sp.
AACGCTTCTTCCAGTGGAATTTCTTTCCTGCGTTTATGGTTGATTATTCGTTAAAAAAATATGCCACAAGTACTGATCATTGGTTGATGCTTAGTAATTCGCGGTGGTATTGGCAATCTTTATGACCGAATCATTCATGGCTCTGTTACCGATTTTATGCACTTCGATCTTCGATTATTACAAATCGGAAGGCTGATGTATCTATTATGACGGGCATGTTCATCATTATTTTAGGACAATTCCATCATCGTGTGAATCAAAACAGTTAAACCACTATAAAAATTAGATGTTTAAGGTGTTTTTTAAAATTTTCTTGCTCTTATTTATAATCTTTCTAAACGCTTGTGTTTACAAAGGCGTGACATATTCAAAAACGCTTATTTGTTACATTTGTTATGGTTTATAATTAGGAGCAGGAGAACTTGAAGTATTTAAAGATTATTGCCTTTACGCATAAGCAAATTGACCTTAAAGATTTAGGTAAATTTGTCATCTGTAACGAATCTTTGGAGAGTAGTTTAGAGAGTGTCAGACAGAAGTTTGATATCCCTGAAATATTTTACATCGGAACTTGTAACCGTGTAGAGTTTGTTTTTACTGCTGATCAGGATCTTTCGAATGAGTTTGTTAGGGGATTTATTCATGCTTTGAATTTGCCTGTTTCTGCTGAACAGGTTCAGGCTTTTGCTGAACAGGTTTCTATTTATGAGGATGTAGAAGCATTGAATCATCTGCTTCGCATATCATGTTCTCTCGAGAGTTTGGTTGTTGGTGAAAAAGAAATCCTTGCTCAGGTTCGCAAAGCATATGATACCTGTCGTGTGGCTGGCTTTACCGGCGATTATTTGCGCCTTATCATGAACAGGGTTGTAAAGACATCAAAAGAAGTATATACCAATACTGCGATTGCACGAAAACCAATTTCAGTAGTTTCACTAGCTTACAGAAAACTACGTGAGCTTAATATGTGTACGAATTCACGGATACTGATTATAGGAGCTGGTGAAACAAACAAAAATATTTCAAAGTATCTCAAAAAACATAAATATTCCAACTTCACAATCTTTAACAGAACACTCGAAAACGCTCAGGTGCTTGCTGATGAACTTGGAGGAAAAGCTTATGGTCTGGATGCATTAAAAACATTCAAGGATGGTTTTGATGTGATTATTACTTGTACAAGTGCAACCGAGCCTATCATTACAAATGAAATTTATAATTCCCTACTCAATGCTGATACATCCAGGAAAGTAATTGTGGATCTGGCGGTTCCAAATGATACAAGCCCTGAAGTGCTTGAACATAACCCTGTTACATTTATTGAAGTTCACAGTTTGCAGGAAATAGCAAGCAGTAATTTACAGGAACGTTATGAGGAGCTCATTTTTGCTGAGCGTATCATTGAGGATAATATCCAAGAATTTAAGCCTGTGTTAAAACAACGCAGAGTTGAAATTGCTATGAGAGATGTTCCTGTCAAGATCAAAGAGATTAGAAATATTGCTGTGAACAGTATCTTCGCTGATGAAATTGAAGGTATGGATTCAAACTCTCGTGAAGTATTGGAGCGGGTTATGAATTATATGGAAAAGAAATATATCAGCCTTCCAATGGTTATGGCTAAGGATATATTGATAAAAAATAGCTGAATTTCGGTTGATCCCAATCATTTTGGCTATTTTTAGCCTCGAAAAAAAAACGGCCGAACAAATTCAAAACCATGCCTGACCATTTACTAGAAGATAAAATAAAGTCCAGAATTATAATTGGTACACGTGGGAGTGAACTTGCACTATGGCAGGCTAATTATGTTAAAGATCTTCTGGCCGGAATTGGCCTTGACTCAGAATTAAAGATCATTAAAACCCAAGGAGATAAAATTCTAAACCTGAGCTTCGATAAGCTTGAGGGTAAAGGATTTTTCACAAAAGAACTTGAAGAAGAACTTCTCAGCGGTACTATCGATCTGGCTGTACATTCCCATAAAGATCTCCCTACTAATCATCCTGAAGGCTTGATTATTGCCGCTGTTTCTGATCGCGAAGATCCGGCAGAGCTCTTACTGATCTTAAAGGATTGTGTAGATGTTCAGCAGAAATTATCAGTTAAGTTTAGCGGAATGGTTGGAACTTCCTCAAATCGAAGGAAAGCTCAGCTTTTAGCTGTTCGTCCTGATCTTGAGATCGAAGAACTTCGTGGAAATGTCATCACCAGGATTCAGAAATTACGCGATGAGAAATATGATGCAATCATGCTTGCAAAAGCTGGGGTGCTTCGTTTAGGCCTCGATTTGAGCGAATTTTATATCGAAGAGCTGGAGCCTAATGAATTGATACCAGCTCCTGCACAGGGTGTATTGGCTTATCAGATTCGCGAAAGTGATACAATACTTTTTGAACAACTACAGGCACTAAATAACCAGGATATTGCTGAGCAGATTGGAATCGAAAGAAGAGTATTGAATTTGTTCGAGGGTGGCTGTCAGATGCCGCTAGGTTGTTACTGCCGTAAAGATGGGTCAACTTTTCAAATCTGGACCTCCA
>JBIIWE010000054.1:0-9089 GCA_044339075.1 Daejeonella sp.
ACTCCAATATTCAACAAGAATTTTTTTATTCCTTATTATGCAGGATTAAGTTTGGGATACAGTTTTTAATCCTGAAAAAAATGCGAAGTTTGACGGATTGAATTTTCAAATAAGCCTCCCATATTTCTATCATAAATGAAAAAAAAAATATTGTTGTTAACTCTTTTCATATGTCTATCCCGTTTTTTTTCAGAGGCTCAAACTAACACTTACAAAAGCGAATTCGGATTCAGAAGTGAAAACGACTCTTACCTTGCTGGTGGACAAGACCGATATTATACCAACGGCTTAATACTAAACTTCCTTACTGCATTGGATCAAAGTAAATTGGGAAACAAAAAACTCAATAAAATAATCCTTGAATTGGAAGCAGGTCAGAAAATATATAATCCTCAATCAGGAAGCATCCCGAACATTGTCTATGTTGACCGCCCCTTTGCCGGGTATTTATATGCAGGAGCTGCTCTTAATTTGTTATACCATTCAGAAAACAATTTGAAACTAAGTTTGCAAACAGGAACCATTGGCCCATCCGCTCTGGCAAAAGAAGCTCAAGAATTAATGCACAAAGTCATTGGGTTTTATGAGATCAATGGATGGCAGTGGCAGGTTAAAAACGAACTAGCAGTAAACGCAACTGCAGAATACAACTATTTGATCAATCGTACACCCTCGGGCAAGCTTGACTTTTCTGCTAAGTCTTATATTAATATTGGAAACACTTTTTCAGGAGCCGGTGCAGGCATCCTGTTCCGTACTGGAGCAATAAACCCAATGTATAATTCAGCAAGTTCGCAAAGCAGGGTTTCAAAAAATAATCCCAAAAAGGATTTACAAAATAGAGAATTCTTCTTTTATGCATTGCCTATGATGAATTATATCGCCTATGATGCAACCATTCAGGGTGGACTCTTTATACAAGATAAAGGAACTGTGGTATTTGATATAAAGCCAGTTGTGTTCAGTCAGCAGGCAGGAGCAATCTATTCGCAAAACCGATTTACTGCCGACTTTTCAATAATTTTCAAGACCAGGGAAGTGGAAAGCGTAGCAAAGCCGCATCAATTTGGATCCATTGCATTGTCCTACAGATTTAACTAGATCTGATCAGTATCGATCTAATCATTAAAATTTAACCCTTCGACTCAGCTTTTTCAAAGCTGTCAATTGTTTTGATTTTAAACGTTTTTCTATTGCAGATCTCTTCGGCTTGCTAGGTATTCTTGGCTTTGGCTTGTATAATGCCTTTTTTAGGAGAATAATAAGCTTATCCAAACTCTTCTCCTTATTATGTAACTGACTTCTCTCCTCTTCTGTGATAACCTGCAGTACTCCCTCTGAATTGATCCGATTGGAAAGCTTTTGAACTAACAATTCCTTTTCTTCTTCAGTAAAAAGGGATGATGACTTAATATTTATGTTAAGTTCAACTTTGCTTGACACTTTATTCACATTCTGTCCCCCCTTACCCCCGCTTCTTGAAGTCCGGAATGTTATTTCCTTCAAAAGGTTCTGTTTAGAAAATGTCATGCACAAAAATAATCATTAGAAAATTAACAGGATCCATGTAAAGTCTTTTTTAAGATATCCAATGCAAATCCTATTTTTGCAGAGATGAGCAAAAATATTATTGTAGCCATTGATGGATATTCTTCATGCGGTAAAAGCACCCTGGCTAAAGCCCTGGCTAAAAGACTGAACTTCATCTATATTGATAGCGGAGCCATGTATAGGGCTGTAACCCTATTTTTTCTTAGAAACAACATTGATCTTACGGACAAGAAATCGGTAATAAATGCATTAAATAATATCCATGTAGATTTTCAGACATCAGATAATCAAACATTAATTACGCTGAATAGCGAGGACGTTTCGAAAGAAATACGTCAGATGCCTGTCGCTGATAAAGTAAGTACAGTTAGTGCTATCAAAGATGTTCGTATAGAGATGGTGAAACAACAGCAAAGAATGGGCAGGTCAGGCAACATCGTAATGGATGGACGCGATATTGGAACGGTGGTCTTCCCGAATGCAGATCTAAAATTATTCATGACCGCTGATCCTCAGATCAGGGCAGAAAGAAGATATAATGAACTAATCAGTAAAGGTGAAAATGTTAATATGGAAGAGATCTTTGAAAATCTTGCCAAACGTGACTACCAGGACACCACCAGAGAGGAAAGTCCCTTGATTCAGGCAGAAGACGCGGTGGTTTTAGACAATAGCTATATTGATGAAAAACAGCAACTGGAATTTGCCATAGGATATATCAAACCACTCCTGGCGAAAAAAAAATAAAGCATTGAAAGACTTCTCCGAATTATAATCTTCAGCTGTTCTTGAAGATAACAAATCTTATTTTAAGCAAATGGGATGATTGATTAATTATTTTTCATCTCAAAAGAATTCATAAAACACATTTCAAAGTATGCATTCCAAGCATAAAATGGCCAAATATGCTGGATGAATATGCTTTTATTAATAAAGTGATTAGTATCAGCAAGTTCTGTATGTAAATAATTGAAAATAAAGCATAAAATGTTTTTTAATAAAAATGAATTTTTCTACCTTTGCAGTCCGATTTAAGATCGGAAAAAGGAGATAAATTAATTAATGGCTAAAAAACTAGAAGCTGAAAAGGAGTTGACTGCTAAACAAGCGGAACTTCAAGGCGAAGAGACCACTACGGTTAAACAAAAGGAAACCATTGAATCAGAAGCTGATTCTGTGTCGATCGAAGAGATCAAATCAAAAACATTAATCACCCCTACCGGCGATTTCGATTGGGATGCGGATGATAAAGGTTTCGGAAATTACAGTGCTGCAGACCGTGAAAAGTTTGAAGAACTGTATGCAGGAACTTTCAATTCGATCAACAAAGGCGAGATTATCTCGGGTATTGTTGTATCGATCAACAACAAAGATGTGGTATTAAACATCGGATTTAAATCTGACGGTTTAGTATCATTATCAGAATTCCGTGATACACCTGACCTTAAGGTGGGTGATTCAGTTGACGTATTTGTAGAATCACAGGAAGATGCTAACGGACAGTTAGTATTATCCCGTAAGCGTGCAAAAACTCAGCGTTCATGGGAAACGATCAATGAAGCTTTGGATCAAGACAAGATCATTACTGGTTTTGTTAAGAGCCGTACAAAAGGTGGATTAATTGTAGATATTATGGGTGTTGAAGCTTTCCTTCCTGGATCGCAGATCGACATCAAACCTATCCGTGATTATGATATCTATGTAGGTAAAACAATGGAATTCAAGGTTGTTAAGATCAATCATGAGTTCAAAAACGTTGTTGTATCACACAAAGTTCTGATTGAAGACGATTTAGAAAATCAAAAAACTGAGATCGTTGCTAAACTGGAAAAAGGACAAGTACTTGAGGGTACAGTTAAAAACATTACCGATTTCGGTGTGTTCATTGACCTTGGTGGCGTAGACGGTTTATTACACATAACTGATATTTCATGGGGCCGCATAGAGCATCCACGTGAAGTATTAAACCTTGATCAGAAGATCAATGTTGTTGTTTTAGACTTTGATGACGAGAAAAAACGTATCGCATTAGGATTAAAACAATTAACTCCTCATCCTTGGGAAGCATTAGATACGGCATTAGAAATCGGATCTAAAGTTAAAGGCAGAATTGTTACAGTTGCAGATTACGGAGCATTTCTTGAAATCACCCCAGGTGTTGAAGGTTTGATTCACGTTTCTGAAATGTCATGGTCTCAAAATCTTCGTAATCCTCAGGAATTCCTGAAAGTTGGCGATGAAGTTGAAGCTCAGGTATTGACATTAGATCGTAACGAGCGTAAAATGAGTCTTGGTATCAAACAACTTACACCAGATCCATGGAAAAACATCGGTGAGCGCTACCCTATCGGAAGCAAGCACAAAGCTGTTGTTAAGAACATGACCAATTTTGGTGTATTTGTTGAGATTGAAGAAGGTATTGACGGATTAATCCATATTTCTGACCTTTCATGGTCTAAGAAAGTAAACCATCCAAATGAATTCACTAAAGTAGGTGAAGAACTTGCTGTGGTTGTCTTAGAACTTGATGAGGCTAACCGTAAACTGAGCTTAGGCCACAAACAGTTAGAAGAAAATCCTTGGGAAACTTTCGAAACTGTATTCACTATTGACTCAATACATGAAGGAACTGTCTTAAAGGTTACAGATAAAGGCGCTATCGTTGCATTGCCATACGGTGTTGAAGGATTTGCTCCAACAAAACATATGGTAAAAGAAGATGGTTCTTCTGTAAAAACGGAAGAGACTACTGAATTCAGAATCATTGAATTCAATAAAGATTCTAAGCGTATCGTAGTTTCTCATGCCCGTATTTGGGAAGAGGCAAAAGCTGAAGAACGCAAAGAAGAATTCAACGCTAAAAAGAAAGAAGCAAAAGCTACTACTACTGCCGTTAAAAAGGTAAAAGAGTCTGTTGAGAAGTCTACTTTAGGTGATCTTGGTGTATTGGCACAATTGAAAGAAAAGATGGAAGGTGCAGAAAGCAAAGCCAAAAAAGCAAAGAAAACTGAAGATGATTCCGCAGCAGCTAGTACTGATGCAGTTGAAAGCACAGAGGAATAAGCTTTAACGCTTTATCATATTGTCAAAGCCCTGATTTACGTCAGGGCTTTTTTTATTTAATAGAATTCTGGCAACAAATTTAAACTTCCAATTTAAGCTTTGCTATTAAATTATAGAATTCTAGACATGGGTATAATAATTTTTTTATACTTTTGCTCAAATTATACCACTGATGCAAACATTAACTCTGCTAGACGGTCAAAGATTCCAGATCACCATTCAGCGCCTTTGCCATCAGTTAATAGAAAATCACGACCATTTCGATAATTCAGTAATCATAGGTATTCAGCCTCGCGGAGTATTTCTCGCAAATCGAATCATCGAAGAGTTGAAAAAGACCTTACCGAACATTAAAATTGAAAATGGGAACCTCGATATTACTTTCTTCAGGGATGATTTCCGTCGCAAAGATGGATTATTAATTCCAAGCAGTACAGAGATAGATTTCATTATTGAAGGAAAAAAAGTAATCCTAGTAGATGATGTTTTATGGACTGGCAGAACCATACGCGCAGCTATGGATGCCTTGCAGACATTTGGCAGACCAGAAAAAGTTGAATTACTCACACTGGTGGACAGGCGTTTTTCAAGACATCTACCTATTGAAGCTGATTATATAGGAATCAAGGTCGATACGATAGACTCTCAAAAGGTCATAGTGAATTGGAAAGAAACTGATCATGAGGACAAAGTAATCTTACTATCAGAAAAATAATGGCAGAACAAATTCTTACTTTAAGTACTAAACACCTGCTGGGAATAAAAGATCTCACAACCAGAGATATCGAATTGATTTTTGAGACTGCTGATACTTTTAAAGATGTACTTAACAGGCCAATTAAGAAAGTCCCGTCCCTGAGAGATATAACCATCGCAAATATCTTCTTTGAAAACTCTACCCGAACACGTTTATCCTTTGAACTTGCACAGAAAAGATTATCTGCAGACACAGTAAATTTTGCAGCCTCATCCTCATCGGTAAGTAAAGGTGAAACATTGATTGATACGGTGAACAATATCCTGTCTATGAAAGTAGATATGGTAGTTATGAGGCATCCTTATCCAGGGGCAGGCATCTTTCTAAGCAAACATGTTAATGCTCAAATAGTAAATGCTGGAGATGGAGCGCATGAACATCCAACCCAGGCTCTTCTTGATGCTTTTTCAATCAGAGAAAAATACGGTGAGGTTAGAGGAAAAAAAATTGCAATAATTGGTGATGTACTTCATTCAAGGGTAGCCCTTTCTAATATACTTTGTCTTCAAAAATTAGGTGCAGAGGTTATGGTTTGCGGACCAAGCACACTTATCCCTAAATATATTGCTACACTTGGTGTAAAAATCGAACATGACCTTCTGAAGGCACTCAACTGGTGTGATGTTGCGAATATGCTACGCATTCAACTGGAACGCCAGGATATTAAATATTTTCCTTCATTGAGAGAGTACTCAATGATGTACGGACTTAATAAACAAATACTTAACTCCCTTGATAAGGAAATAACAGTTATGCACCCAGGTCCAATAAATCGTGGCGTGGAGATCACCAGCGATGTGGCTGATAGCAAACAATCCATCATCTTGGATCAGGTAGAAAATGGCGTCGCTATCAGAATGGCAGTGCTATACCTGCTAGCCAATCAACGCATGTAATAGTATCGCTTTGATGTTAATAGTTTTATTTTAAAATAACATCATTGACAAAACTTCGTTAATATTCTGTTTTCAACACATGTTAATTACTATTGTAAAAGTCTGAGACGGTTTAGATTAAATTAGCACTTATTATTTTGCTTACTTATGTTCAGAAATTACACAATCTTCACATTGATTCTTGCATTTCTCACGGTTCCTGCGCTGGCTCAAAACTCTGCATGGTTTGATTTGAACCAGGACTATAAAAGCGGAATTGAATTACTGGAAAAAGGGAAATATGCGGCGGCTTCCAATCAATTTAACCGCCTTATAAGGAATGATCAAAAATCAAACGCAAAAGCGGAAATCAATCCCGAGGTCAGCCTTCTGAAAGAAAATGCTAGATATTATATCGCATTATGTGCATTAGAACTTGGAAATAGCGATGCGGAATCCTTATTTCAAAGCTTTATTAGTGCTAATCCTGCCAGCAACTTTACGAAGCTTGCATTTTTTCAGGTCGGACGCTCCTACTTTGCTCAGAAGAACTATCCAAAGGTGATCGAATGGTTGAAAAAAATAGAAGGAACTGGTTTATCAGGCAAGGAATCGTCTGAATACCGCTATAAACTAGCCTACTCTCATTTTGAAGTAAAAGAATACGACCAGGCAAAAGCACTCTTCGCTGAGCTGAAAGATCAAAAAAGCATTTATAATGAACAATCCATTTACTATTTTGCCTATATCAGCTACCTTCAAAAGGACTATAAAAAAGCATTGACAGAATTCGAAAGGTTAAAAGGATCAAGCTTGTATGAAAATAGTTATCCATATTATATTTCTGCGCTATATTTCCTGGATAACCGATATGATGATGTATTAAATTATGCCATACCTATCCTCAAGTCAACGAAACAACTTTATGAAACAGAAATGTTTCGAATTGTTGGAGCCTCCTACTTTGCAAAATCAGATTATACCAATGCAGGAATATATTTTCAGAATTTTCAGCAAAAAGATCAGGGAAAAACACAGAACAATCAGGATAATTATCAGATCGGTTATACCGCATTTAAGCTAAAAGATTACAAAAAAGCTATTTTGGAGCTTGAAAAACTGGAAACTGCAGATGAATATTTCCAAAGTGGAATGATCGCTTTAGGTGAATCTTTCCTGAAAACCAATAATAAACAAGCAGGAAGAAGCGCATTTTTTAAAGCTTCAAAATTAACATTCGACAAACAATTACAAGAAGAAGGCCTTTTTAATTACGCTAAACTATCTTATGAACTTGAATTCCATCAGGTAGCACTGGATGCCACTCAACAATTCATTAAAACATACCCAAACTCCTCAAAATTGGATTCAGCAAAAACTTTATTGGGAGAGATCCTGCTGACCACAAAAAACTATAAAGATGCCATTGATATCCTTGAAAGCATTTCAAATAAAAATCGTGAAGCTAACGAGGTCTATCAGAAGGTCACCTATTACAGAGGTCTAGAGTATTATAATGAACGTGCTTTCCAGAATGGAATTTCGATGTTTATGCGATCCAATAAAAATGTTGAAGACGATGAGATTCACTCACTATCAACTTATTGGCTGGCAGAAGCTATGTATGAAGTTAGAAAATTCGGAGAATCGGTATCTAATTTTGAGAAGTTCATGGAACTTCCAGCTTCACGTAAAACTGAAGTATATAATTTTGCTCATTATGCATTGGCTTATGCTGCCTTTGAGCATGAGAGCTATAGAAAAGCGGCTACATACTTCACGCGTTTCCTTCGTGGTAATGAAAAAGACCCGAAAACCATCAATGATGCTATACTTCGATTGGCAGATTCATATTTTGTTTTGAAAAATTATGATGAAGCACTAGTCTACTATAACCGGATTATCGCATCAAAAACTTCAAGTGAAGATTATGCATTGTTTCAAAGAGGAATGATTCAAGGCTTGCAGGGACAGAATGACTTAAAAATTGCAACTCATCAATCCTTATTACAACAGTTTCCAAAATCGAACTATTCGGATGATGCAAGTTTCGAAATCCCCTATACTTATTTCATAAAAGGTGATTTTGAAATTGCAAAGACAGATTTAAGCGCACTGATTGAAAAATATCCGAGAAGCAGCTATGTACCACGTGCTTTAATCACAATCGGGCTAGTAGAACTTAATCAGGATCAGGAAGAAGCGGCAATTTTAACATTTAAGCGGGTAGTTAGTGAATATACTACTACTGACGAAGCAAAACTGGCATTAGAATCCATCAAAAATATCTACCTCCAAAAATCAGATGCCACCGGTTTTCTGGATTATGCAAATACCACAAGTATTGGAAACCTGAGCACTTATGAACAGGATAATATCACTTTCCAGGCATCAAACAATCGTTTTCTTACAGCTGACTATCAGGGAACATTTGAGTCTATAAATGCTTACTTCGATAAATTTCCGAAAGCTGTACATGACAAGCATGCCCGTTTTATCAGGGCTGAAAGCTTGGTTAAACTTAAAAGGCCAAATGAAGCGATTCCAGATTATGAGTATATTCTTAACGACTGGACCAGTGATTATACTGAACGTGCCCTGATCAGCATTTCAAAGATCTATCTTGCTCAAAAGAAATACAACGAGGCAATCGTCCATCTTAAAAAACTTGAACTAACCTCTGAATATAAAGCTAATTATAGTTTTGCTGTTAATAATCTGATGGAGGCTTATTCCAGTATGAATTTACCGGATGAAACACTTCAATATGTAAAATTCATAAAAGAGTCTAATAAATCTTCAGAAGAAGATCTGTTCAGAGCAGGACTTTATTCAGGAAAAGC
>JBIIWE010000418.1:0-3119 GCA_044339075.1 Daejeonella sp.
CTGAGAACTATCGGCATAATGGTTCCTTTGAAAAAGGTTCAGGTGTTTGATGATGGTTCTCTCGAAAATAATAGTGGAGAAATGTTTTCGGTTGTGGTAGCAGACGTAACAGAAAAGCCAGTTCTGGGGAGTGATGAAATTGAAAAGGCTATTGATGAGTGCTGGATAGGAAAAAATGGGTATCAAAAAACTGCTGATGACTGGCAGAAGAGATCTATCGCATTTCAGGGTAATGTAATTACACCTGAGGGATTGGTTAAAACAGAGTGTTTTGTGGTTGATCTGCCGGAAGATGTAACTAAAGCTCAGGCTAATGCACCTTTAGAAGGAACCTCTGCAACCAGACCGAATGTTCCGCAGGGCTTATTTCAAAAAAGGATCACTTATACTGAGAACGGAATTGAAGGTCCAAGGCATTGGTTACGTACCACAAGCGACGGAGCATTAGTAGCCTTTTTAATGAAAGATGAAGAGGGAATTTTTCAGGTTTTTGGTGTTTCTCCTAACGGAGGCAGCCTCAAGCAGTTGACTTTCAATAAATTTCCGGTGCAGGGGCAGTTTAATTTTAGTCCGGATGATAACTACCTGGCCTATGCCGCAGATAATAGTGTTTTTATCACAGATCTGCGTACCAGTTAATCAAAAAGAGTAACCTTAAAATTTAAGGATTCAGTTAAACCTGTTGGTGGTATAGTTTGGTCTAACAACGGTGAAATGCTGGCTTATAACCGTTACACAACAAGTAAAGACGGTAATTTTGTCCAGATTTTTTTGTTAAAGAAAGTACCTGCCGGCAATTAAGCTGCCAGGTATTTTCTTTTATATTTAAGGGGCGTCATTCCCATTACCTTTTTGAAATGGCGGTAAAAATTAGAAACATTATTAAAGCCGCACTCAAAGCAAATAAGTTCAGTAGGGAATTTATCTTCCACTAAAAAGTAACATGCATGGCTGATACGTATTTCGATTAAAAAATCGTAATACGTTTTCATAGTCATTAATTTAAAATATCTGCAAAAAGAGGTAATGCTCAAATTGCAGATAGAGGATATTTCTTCAAGACTAATCTCCTTTTTATAATGGGATAACGTATAATTATATACTTTGCTGAGGCGTTTGGTATCTTGCTCATTTGATTGGTAAGAAGCCCGGGAGGATGCAATTATTGTATAATCATCTGCTTCTGCCAAAGTCTTAAGAATATTTAAAAGCAGAATGATCCTGTCCAGGTTAGTTGAATGTACAGCAGCAGCCATAAATTTAGCTAGCTTTCCCCTTGCTGCACCATGAATGATCATTCCTTTCTTTGCTTTTTCATAAAGCTTTGGAATGAGATAGGCTTCAGGAAGACTTAACAGGGTTTTCCCAAGGCAGTTGGGCAGGAACTGCATTACGATCGCCTCCACTTCGTAATTAGGGTTATTTTGGAAATACTCTTCCCTGCATCTCCATGTATGTGGAAGATTTTCTCCTAACAAAATAATTTCTCCGTCTGAAAAATTACTGATTTTATCGCCTATAAATCTAACTCCCTCACCCTTTATCAGATAATGCAATTCAAGTTCGGGATGATAATGCCACACAGTTCCAAAATTTGGCTGGATATCCTGCCTGATACCAAATGAATTAAACAAAGTAACTGGAACTTTGTGAAAGTACGGCTTCATCTTTAAAAAAGGTTTACAATTTGATTTTGCCTATGAAGTTAGCAATATTTTTTTTCAATTAATGATATAGTTTTATTTTCTGATCTATGGTAAGATGCTATATTAAATAGATAAAAAATTAGAATAAACGTATTGGCTTATTAGGGATATTTGTTTTATCGAGTGCTCGGAGCGATATCAAATAGGATCAGTTGACTAATTATTTAAATTCATAATAACAATCATGTTCAGAAAAATATTTTGCATTAATATGATAGCATTTTTTTTCGTTAATGTGCTGCCTGTTTGGGCTCAAAAAAAGGTACAAGAAGTAGGCAAAGTCGCTTTGCAAAGTGGCCAGATTAACCTTTCTTCTGCCGTGCTTATCCTTGATCCGGAAATGAGCAAGCCAGAAAGAAAAGCTTCAGAAATGTTACTTGATGAAGTTGAAAAACGAAGCTGGGTACGTTGGTCTATTTCAGATAGATTGCCAGAAAGTGGTAAACATGGCATAGTATTAGGCCAGCGTAAATATTTAATCCGAGCATTTCCAGATCTTGCAGAAAAACTAAAGGATGCAGTGAACGATAAGCCTGAAGGGTATCGAATTGTTACTATGGAGTCTGGATTGGTAGTTGTTGCCGGAAATGATGCTCGCGGGGTACTTTTTGGAGCTGGCAGATTGCTCCGAATGATGGATTATTCCAAGGGCACCGTTTCTCTTCCAAATCAAATTGATTTATCAACTGCCCCTCATTATGCTTTAAGAGGACATCAATTAGGATATCGTCCGAAAACGAATTCTTATGATGGGTGGTCAGTCCCAATGTGGGAGCAATACATTCGCGACCTTGTTATATTTGGCACTAATGCGATTGAATTAATTCCTCCGGTTTCTGATGATGATGCAGATAGTCCGCATTTTCCTGTTGACCCGATGAAGATGATGATCGAGATGTCCAGGTTAGCTAAAGAGTATGGGATTGAATGCTGGGTTTGGTATCCTGCTATGGAAAAAGATTATGGAGATAAGACAACAGTAAATAAGGCATTAAAAGAATGGGGCGATGTAATTCGTCAGCTACCTCGCCTTGATGCCGTATTTGTTCCGGGCGGGGATCCCGGGCATACTCCACCAAAGGATTTTTTTCCAATGCTGGAAAAGCAAACCGTACAGTTGCAAAAGTTACATCCGGGTGCTAAAATGTGGATGTCGCCACAAGGTTTTGGTTCTGCTTGGATGAATGACTTTTACAACATCATGAAAGCAGAGCCAGCTTGGTTGGAAGGAGTTGTATTTGGTCCGCAGCAAAGTGAAAGTCTGGATGATTTGCGTACAAAACTACCTGAGCGATATAAGATTCGTTTTTACCCCGATATTACGCACTCATGGAGAGCACAATACCCCGTTCCTGATTGGGATTTTGCTTATATAGCAACCCTTAGCCGTGAGCCAATAAATCCTCGGCCGGT
>JBIIWE010000160.1:0-5956 GCA_044339075.1 Daejeonella sp.
TTTAAAAGATTACAGCCTATTGCAGAGTATGGTTTCCTTACGTATTCTGAAGGCTGTAATGACGATGTGAATAAATTTATATGGAGTGGTTTGGGCTGGGATCCGGATGCAAATGTTACCGATATCCTTCGCGATTTTAGCAGGTATTTTATTGGAACCGGAGTTGGGGAGTCTTTTGCTCAGGGACTTTTAAGATTAGAACACAATTGGAGAGGGCCATTGGCAGTGAACCAGGGGGTGCAAAGCACACTTGCGCAATTTAAGGAGATGGAGCGATCTGCCACACCTTCAATGCTGCAAAACTGGCGTTTTCAACAAGCCCTTTACCGTGCTTATTATGATGCGACAAACCGTAGCAGACTTTTACAGGAAACAGCGCAGGAAGAAAATGCTTTGGAACATCTTAAACGAGCACATTTAACAGGTAGTTCAGCAGCTTTGGCAAATGCTGAAGCAGCCCTTGCAAAACCAGATATGCTGCCTGGGGCTGATACACGTGCCCGTGTTTTTGAACTTGCTGAAGCCCTTTTTCAAAGCATTCATATGCAGCTCAGTGTATCACGATACCAGGCAATTGCAGTCCATCGCGGAGCAAACCTTGATCTCATTGACTTTCCCTTGAATAATGCGCCCTGGTTACGTAAACGTTTTTCTGATATTGCTGCGATTCCAAATGAGACTGACCGTTTGCGCAAAATTGACGAGGTATTAAATTGGAGCAATCCAGGAGCGGGTGGTTTTTATGATGACCTGGGTAAGCCTGGATCACAGCCACATCTTGTTACCGGTTCTGTATATGCTGATGATCCTGCATTTTTAAAGGCACCAATATCAAGTATGGTGGTACGGTTACAAAATCATGAATCACGCATATCCTCAAGTACTTTTGCTGAAATGCTGCACGAATATCCTTTAGAAATGGCTTACCCTGGCTTAGATAAAAATGCCCGTTACCGCCTCAAAATTGTGTACGGTTCGGAGGCAAAGGCTGATATAAGACTGGTTGCTAATGATAAATTTGAGATTCATTCTATGCGTCCTAAAGAGATGACCTACCAGCCTTTAGAATTTGATATCCCTGTAGAGGCAACAAAAACAGGCGAGTTGAAACTCAAATGGAACCGACCTCCTGGAATTGGAGGAAGCGGTAGAGGTGTACAGGTAGCGGAAGTTTGGCTGATACGCGTGCACGATATTCCTACATACGATCGTGCAGTACCTTATCAGCACTAGCGCATCATGTTTTGAATGAGTTAAATATAGAATTTCAGGTATGAACTTGAAAGTTAGTAATGTTAAGAAGCGCTTAAAAAATGGAGAAGTTTGTTTTGGAACTATGCTCCGTATTCTCAAATCGCCACAAGCGGTACCCATGTGCGCTTCTGAAGGTTGGGATTACATCCTGTTGGATACTGAACATAATGACTATGATTACGAAACGCTGGCTAATTTTTCTTTAGCTGCTAAATATGAAGAGATGGCCTTGTTTGTACGTGTACCGGATAAATTGTATCATCAAATGGCTCAAATGCTGGATATTGGTGCTGAAGGTTTAGTATTGCCACAGGTAAAAACAAAAGAAGAAACAGACCGGATCATCAGGTCTACAAAATATGCCCCATTGGGAAAAAGAGGAGTAAGCTTGTCCACTACCGTTACTTTATTTAGGGATTATACGATTGAAGAATATACAGAATGGGCTAACCGGGAGCTTATGACAATTGTGCAAATTGAAAGTGAAGAGGGGGTAAATAATATAGAAGAAATCGTATCTACTAAAGGCGTAGATGCCATCATGATTGGCCCGGCCGATCTGACAGATGATATGGGAATTCCCGGCCAGATCAATCATCCAAGAGTTGAAGCTGCATTTAGAGAAATCATTCTTCAATGTAATAAACACGGGATAGCTCCAGGAGTTCACTTAAACAACATGGAGGATGTAAAAAAGTGGACAGCTGAGGGTATGCGTTTTATTACTTATAGCTATGATACTAAGTTTTTTAAAGACGCTTCAAAAGAAGCTTTGCGTAACTTGCGTAGTTTTCCAATAGCCTAAAAGTATCTAATTTAATAGAATTATCGCAAAAATGACTGACAATGAATCTAAAACAAGTTTTACTGGTTGCAAGCGGCGACTTAAGATTAGCAGCTAATCAGGATTGCTGGGCAGCACAGGAAGAGATGGAAACATTGCTTACTAAAGCGATTGAAAAGCAAGGATGGTCTGTTAAAAGGACACATCATTATGATGCAGAAAAGAGACATGGATTAATTGATTCGCAAAAAATGGGTATGGGGGTTTTTCGTTCAATTGATCCTCAAGCACCATTGATCGTTGCAGAAAGTTTATGGCAATACAGCCACCATGTTTTGGCGGGATTAACAACACATCAGGGTCCTATTCTTACTGTAGCTAACTGGAGCGGACAATGGCCTGGATTAGTAGGCATGTTAAATCTAAATGGATCTCTTACAAAGGCTAATACCGAGTACAGCACACTTTGGAGTGAAAAGTTTGATGATGATTTTTTTGAAAAACGACTTACTGAATGGCTAAATACTGGAAAAGTCACACATGATTTGAGTCATGTTAAGAATTTTAACTCAGTTCAAATCCCTTCGAACGATGAAGATACCGGAAGAACGTTTGCAAAGAATTTTAGACAGCATAAAGCCATCATGGGCATATTTGACGAGGGATGTATGGGTATGTTCAACGCCATAATGCCTGATGATCTTTTGCACAGCACAGGTGTTTTTAAGGAAAGACTTAGTCAGTCTGCATTGTATGCAAGAATGCGTGAAGTAGAAGAACATGAGGCTCAATCGGTCTTGGATTGGCTACTTGAAAAAGGTATGACTTTTAAATGGGGTGAATCTCATGCAACTGACCTGACTAAAGCGCAGGTACTGGAACAATGTAAAATGTATATCGCTGCTATGAGGATTGCCGATGATTTTGGCTGTGATGCAATTGGGATTCAATATCAGCAGGGATTAAAGGATCTTACTGCTGCCAGTGATCTGGCAGAGGGTTTATTGAATAATAATGACCGTCCGCCTGTTTTTTCTAAGTCGGGGAAAGAACTTTATGCCACAAAAGCCTTACCTCACTTTAATGAAGTAGATGAATGTGCTGGTTTAGATGCTTTATTAACATATAGATTGTGGAACCACTTGGGCATGGATGGTGAAAATACATTGCATGATATCCGTTGGGGTGAGCATTATAAAGGCGAAGGCATAGATGACTTTGTATGGGTGTTCCTAATTTCAGGTGCAGCACCAGCTGCACATTTTATAGATGGATACAAGGGTGCTACCAGTGAAAGACAGCCACCTATGTTCTTCCCTATGGGTGGTGGAACTCTTAAAGGTATAAGTAAGCCAGGACATATTGTTTGGAGCCGGGTTTACATCATGAATAATAAGTTGCATTGTGATCTTGGAATTGGTGAAGTTGTTTTACTTCCGGAGGCCGAAACACAGCGAAGATGGGAGCAAACTACCCCTCAATGGCCTATTATGCATGCTGTTTTAAAAGGAATAACACGCGATCAACTGATGGCTAAACATAAGGCCAATCACATTCATGTGGTTTATGCTAATAATGAAAGCAAGGCCCATCAGGCATGTAGAATTAAGGCAGCTGCTATGGCAGAATTAGGACTTGAAGTACATTTCTGTGGTGATCTGGATTTAGAAGTAAAACCTCTATAATGAAACCTTTAGTATCAAAATTCGTAATTGGGCTTGATTTTGGGACAGATTCTGTAAGAGCCCTATTGGTTAATGCTCATACCGGCGAAGAAATAGAACATGCTGTCCATTTTTATACAAGATGGAAAAAGGGACTGTACTGTGATGCACATCTTTCGCGGTTCAGGCAGCATCCACTTGATTACCAGGAGGGAATGGAGGTAACTATAAAAGAAGTACTTTCAAAAGTTTCAAAAGATATTTCAGAAAACATTGTTGGTCTGTCGATAGATACTACCGGATCAACTCCGGTAGCCATAGATCAGCATGGAAATCCTCTGGCATTATTGCCAGAATTTTCCGATAATCCAAACGCCATGTTTGTACTTTGGAAAGACCATACCGGCACTGCCGAAGCAGAAGATATTAATACGCTCTCACACCAATGGAGTACGGATTATACAAAATATTCTGGCGGTGTATATTCTCCTGAGTGGTTTTGGTCTAAAATTCTGCATATTATTAGAACAGATGACAAAGTAGCTAATGCAGCTTATTCCTGGGCAGAGCATTGCGATTGGATGCCTGCACTTTTAACAGGAAATAGTGATCCGGCAACATGGAAAAGAAGTCGTTGTGCTGCAGGGCATAAGGCTATGTGGCATGAGGATTTTGATGGTCTTCCTTCTGAAGAGTTCCTTGAAAAACTTGATAGCCGAATGTCAGGGCTTCGGGACAGGTTATATAGAGATACTTATACTTCAGATCAGCCGGCTGGGATGATCTCTGTGGATTGGGCTTATCGATTAGGGTTGCCAGAACATGTAGCAATAGGGGTTGGGGCTCTTGATGCACATTTTGGAGCAGTTGGGTCAGATATAGAGCCATTTTCACTCGTTAAAGTAATGGGGACATCTACCTGCGATATGCTAATTGCACCCAATGAACACTATAAACAAGCCTTCATAAGGGGTATATGCGGACAGGTTGATGGATCTATCATACCTGGGATGTTAGGTATGGAAGCTGGTCAATCAGCATTTGGGGATGTGTTTAGTTGGTTTCGTAAACTGCTGGAGTTTCCGTTAAATGAAATTTTGGCTGAAACAGTGCTTCCAGAAGATATTGCAAAGATTACAGCTGCCATTTTGCCGGCACTTTCTAAAAAAGCCTCTGCTTTACCCTTAACTGAACAAGACATTGTCGCGCTGGATTGGATCAATGGACGCCGCACACCAGATACAGACCTCACGCTAAAAGGTGCAATCTATGGTCTTCATTTAGGAAGCCAGGCACCACAACTTTTTAAAGCCCTTGTAGAAGCAACAGCCTTTGGCTCAAAAGCCATTGTTGAACAATTTATAAAAGAAGGTGTGCCGATAAGAAAAGTAATAGCCCTTGGCGGCATTGCCAAAAAATCTTCTTTTGTGATGCAAACATTAGCCAATGTGCTTAATATTCCTATAGTCGTTGTTAAAAGTGAACAAGCCTGCGCATTAGGCGCCGCTATGTTTGCAGCCACAATAGGAGGAATATATTCATCAGTAGTGGAAGCTCAGAAAGTAATGTCATCAGGATTCGATATTACTTATTATCCAGAGGAAGAAAAAGTTCAGATATACGAAAAATTATACCGGCGATATGAAAAGTTGGGAGGTCTAATTCAAACAATTACCTGATTTAACTAATAAGTTTTAGTGAATAAGGTTTCTTGGTTTTTAAATATTCTGACATGGTTAATCAAAAAAAATCAGCCAAAAGATGTTGATTAATGTAAAAGTAGAATCGTTCAGTTACATGTTTTATTATACGGTCATATGGCTTTGAGTAACTTACATTTTCCAAATATTCATAGATGTAATATCGCAGCTTGCAGAAGGCGAGGCTTTAAGAGCACCCCTGTCAAGCTACTACTACTACTACTACTACTACTACTAATGTTTATTTTATTGCACTAATACAGCGAAATTTGGCTCAACTTTTCTAAAATGATTACAGTTAGAGAATTGGAGAAATTATTCAGCGGACAAACTATTGGAAAATTAACGGCAACGAAATTGCCGACAAAGGAGGAATACTAAATTGCATAATCTGGAATATACGGGCAGAATATAATGGCTTATAACCTATTTTCCTAAAAACTCCCTGCCAAGCTTTTCTTCCAACCTCCACCCATCATCATATAGCGAAAAATAGGCTTTACACAAAACAACAACGTATCTGACAACAAATATTAAAAATATGCTTTTATTAT
>JBIIWE010000517.1:0-2534 GCA_044339075.1 Daejeonella sp.
AATACCGGGAAGCCGCGGCTCTTTTGCTTCCTTTTCCAGCTGAAGGGAAAAGGAAGTGCCCTCTCCCGCGGCATGAGCGGGATGATTTTAATTTTAATTTATAGTTTACAATTTTATCCGGACACTAATGAAATATTAATTAAAAATTCATCTGAAATTCATCTTTGGCATCCAACTTTAGTAAATATTCGTAACAAAAGTATGGAAGCACTGGAAATTCAAATGACTGATTCAACTGCAGTTCTAAAACCAGATAGAAGAAAACTTCGCTTATCTGAGGATAAATTGGTAGAGGCATTGAAAAATATGGATAGAGGAGCAATGACCTCCCTTTATAAAATGTATTCCGACTCTCTTTATAGGGTAATTTCAACTATTGTAGTAATAGAAGAGGTTGCTCAGGACCTATTGCAGGAAACGTTTATAAAAATATGGAAGTCCTTTAAACAATATGATCCAGGAAAAGGAAGATTGTATACTTGGATGGCTAGGTTAGCCAGAAATCTTTCCATTGACTATTTACGAAGTGTCAATTATAGAAATTACACGGTAAGTCAAGATCTTTCTGAAGTAACACATCAAATTGATCAGGCCTTTCAAGTATCATACAATCCAGAACTTATTGGTGTAAAGGATATGACTCGTATTCTGAATGAAGAACAGAAATTGGCACTTGACCTGATTTATTTCAAAGGGTATACCCATGTTCAGGCAGCAGAAGAACTCCATATTACTGTGGGTATCCTTCGGTCCCGCTTACAGTCATCCATTACTGTATTGCGTAAAACATATAACAGAGACCACTATTTGAATGGGGCCTGAACCCTTATTTTTTGATATTTAAAAAAAAATCGAATCATTCAGTCAATACAAAAAATAATTGTGATGATTGTATCCGTGTATTTTCATCTCAATAAAAAGTTCCCTGTGCAATACTTTCCCCAAAAGGGAAAAACTATTCCTTCTAAAATAACTCAATGCCATCAATTATGGCTTTATCCCAACAATTTTCACCTTGGTCTGCTATTTGTATAAGCACTAGTATTAAATCAGTTAAAATAGTTTTGTCAATAATAGAATGAAGAAGGTTTTTGTATTTTTTATTTTCCTTTTCATAAGCACAATTAATTCAAATAGCTATGCTCAAGCTCCTGGTTTGACCATAAAATTATTGGATGCGCTGTCATTCACCATAACTCAGCCTGAATTATTGGATTTTGTATCCAGAAAGGGGAATAAGAAAAAGGATATGATGATTGCAAAAGTTGCAGATCACATAACAGTTGTAAGCTCTAGAGGGTATGTAGTTAGAGCAATTTCTGGTTCTGGAATAAAGGATGATGCTAAATTGAGTCTTTCGCCGTTTTTTGGGGAAACCAATAAGGGAAACACCAATGGAGTAGTTTTAGCTAAGGACATTGTATTACCACCGGCCAACGGTAGCTCTGCAACACTGATTTCTGCTGCAAATACTTCATGGAACGGAATTAACCCAGAAAATAAATTTAATGTAGAGTATGCTCTGGAGTCAGATTTTTTACAGATCAAAGGTAAAAAACGCCCAGTTATTCCTGTAATTTATACCGTACTTCAACCTTGATAGTTCAGGATTAGTAACCGTAGTGCTATTTTTATTCTTCATAAGCTTTACGATTTTAAATAGGATATCCAAAAGAAAACATGTTTACAATTTGATCATTTTGGATGTTTTATAAATTTTGTGGCCTTCAAATACTGCTCTGCCATCTAACTTTAGTCCTAACAGGCAGATAACAATTATTGAGGCCGACCATACATCCTGGAATGGTAACACAGCTTCAAATACCTTTAATGTTTCCTATTTAATAGGTGCGGATGGTACATTCGCCGGTAGAATTCCCGGAACTAGTATAATTCCTGTAACGTATACAATTATACTGAAGTAATTTCAGGTAAAGATCTCATTCTTCCTGGTTCATTCTTCCATGGTTTAATTTCAACTATTGTATACCAAAATCTTCTGTTAAAATTTTAAGTATAAGCACTGATTTATCCATTTTTTTTTAGTTTCAATACTGGATGGAAGAGGCTATCGTGTTATTTCAAATGATTAGTTTGAGTACTCAATTCCCCAACTGGGAATAAATCCCACCATAATCCCATTCTTTTTTCCTCAGAATCCTTGTTTTTGGCCTGTTTAGAGCTTTGGTCTGTTCTTTGTCTTAGTTGGATCAAACAACCAAACAAGCTAAATTAAAAAAACAACATGAAAAAAGTATTCGCATTAATCGCATTCGCATCTTTCTTAAGCACTGCATCATTTGCACAAACTGCAAACCTAAACATTACCTTATCTGATGTTCTTTCATTCAGTGTAACACAACCTGCATCATTGGATGTAAACTTCGATACAGAAACGAAATACACCAACGGTATCACAGCATTAGCTACAGACCATGTGAGTATAGTAAGTTCAAGAGGTTATGTAGTAAAAGCGATTGCTGGAACAGTAACAGGAACAGCATCGATTGCACCAGGTACAGTAAAGATCACTT
>JBIIWE010000087.1:0-7621 GCA_044339075.1 Daejeonella sp.
AGATTTCATATAGCCAACCGATTTTATTTTACAGAAGACCGTATTCCATTCTTATTGATTCAGGGGCTATGACAATCAGAGCTTATCCCGCAAACAAAATCCTTGTAGTATATAATGGAACACTCCTAATTGAAATCGAACGAATAAAAGAAGATATTGCGATTTTGAAAAGGGAGGAATAATTGACTAAAGTTCGTCTCAAAATTCAAAAAAATATAGTGCAATAGGCTAATGATGGAGCTGCTGCTCAGATAAATAATAATTGCCCGGAGTAATTCCAACAACTTTCTTAAATGACTTGATGAAATAATTAGCATCTGTAAATCCAAGTTCATAGCTAACGGCAATTACTTTTGATCCAGGATATTTCAATAATTGTTTCGCTCTGCTGATTTTTTCAGAAAGTATAAAATCATTCGGGCTCATTCCTAATTCGCGCTTGAATAATCTGTAAAATGTTGCCTTACTCATACACGCTTTATCACTGAGGCTCTTAATACTAATCTTTTGATTAAGGTTGGCCTTAATGTATTCAGTAACATAATTTAAAGGGTTATTATTGACCTGTTTACTGCCTGAAGCAAGATTCAAATGATTCTGATTTTGCATAACCCTAACCAATAATTCTTTAAGGGCCAGGTCGACCAGAATATCTTTTGATTTTGACATCTCAGTGGATATCCTGATGATTTTATTAATAAGATTACAGATCTCTTCATTATTATTAAAATGAATTTGACTATAATCTAGTCCCCAATGATCTAAGCCTGAATTTTTAGGATAAAATTCATTCAAATAATTTATGGTTTTTTTGATCTGATCATGATCAATGGCCAATGCAACACATTGGGTAGGATTATCATCTGCTGCCTCAGGAAAATCTATTTTCATTGTCACACCAGGAGGGACAATTACCGATTGACCCGGCAAATAATCAAATCCAATCCTATCCATCAAATGCATCACTTTTTTGCCTTTCAACATACTGGTGATCACAAAATCATTGAATGTTAATGGTACCTGCAAAGACTTCGAGTAGGTTTCAAAAACATTTAATTCACATCTGTCCAGAGCATATACAGATCGATTCTCAACGAGCGTCTGCAGATTATCTCTTTTCGTCAGTGATACATTATCCAGTAAATGAAGCATACGATTTGACTAATTGGTTAGAATTGGTAAATCCACTTGGGAGCATATTTGCTCAACAATACTAATATACTGAAACTATATTACTATTACTTGAAACAATTGTGCTACCTGCAAAATTTCATATCGGTTATTTTTGATAAGACTAATAATTATATCCCTAAGAAAGTGAAAATCTGGATCAGAATTTCTTCATTCTTATTGACAAAAAACAAAACTCATTATGGAAAATTTATTAAAGCGTCCAACATTCAAAACACATTACGACAATTACATAGGTGGAAAATTTGTTCCGCCGGTAAAAGGGGTTTATTTCGACAATATTTCGCCAATCGATGGCAAAGTATTTACAAAAGCTGCAAGATCAGGCAAGGAAGATATAGACCTGGCTTTAGATGCTGCACATGAAGCATTTAAAACATGGAGTAAAAGCTCTCCAACCTACCGTAGTAATATTCTCTTAAAGATCGCTGATAAAATTGAAGCCAATCTCGAATACCTGGCCATTGTTGAAACCATTGAAAATGGCAAGGCTGTCAGAGAAACTCTTGCGGCTGATCTTCCATTAATCATAGACCATTTCAGATATTTTGCAGGAGCTATCCGAGCAGATGAAGGAACTATTTCTGAACATGATGAACATACTGTTAGCATTGCCTTACATGAGCCCATTGGTGTAGTCGGACAAATTGTACCCTGGAATTTTCCATTGCTGATGGCAACCTGGAAAATTGCACCGGCATTGGCAGCAGGTTGCTGTACTGTAGTGAAGCCTGCAGAACAGACACCCGCCTCAATTATGATCCTGATGGAACTGATTGGCGACCTTTTGCCTCCGGGAGTTTTAAATGTGGTAAATGGTTATGGAATTGAAGCAGGAAAAGCGTTGGCCACCTCGCCAAAGATCTCAAAAATTGCCTTTACAGGGAGTACCACTTCCGGAAGGTTGATCATGCAATATGCTGCTGAAAACATCATCCCATCCACGATGGAACTTGGTGGTAAATCACCTAACATCTTTTTTGAATCTGTTGCCAGTGAGGATGATGAATTCTTCGACAAAGCTGTAGAAGGTGCTGTGATGTTTGCACTGAACCAGGGCGAAGTTTGTACTTGTCCTTCCAGAATGCTTATTCAGGAAAGCATATATGACAAATTCATAGCCCGTGTAATTGAACGTACAAAAGCCATTAAGACGCTCCATCCATTAGATAAAACGAGTATGATGGGAGCTCAAACGTCAAATGAACAATACCAAAAGATACTTTCCTATCTGAAGATTGGCAAAGATGAAGGCGCTGAAGTGCTTACAGGAGGCTCTGCCAATAAATTAGAAGGCGAACTGGAGACTGGATATTACATCGAACCAACCATTTTAAAAGGCCATAATAAGATGCGCATTTTCCAGGAAGAGATCTTCGGTCCGGTAGTATGTGTAACAACCTTTAAGACCGTTGAAGAGGCAATAGAAATTGCAAATGATACCCTTTACGGATTGGGAGCAGGTGTCTGGACAAGAGATGCCCATCAGTTATACCAAGTGCCAAGAGCAATTCAAGCTGGCAGAATTTGGGTTAACCAATACCATGCTTACCCGGCACATGCACCTTTTGGCGGATACAAAAAATCAGGCTTTGGTCGTGAAAATCATAAAATGATGCTCGATCATTACCGTAGCACCAAAAATATGCTGATCTCTTACGATAAGAATAAATTGGGATTCTATTAATTAAGCGCCCATAGCAGCATTAGATTCTGAATGAGTTTATCTCATTCAGAATTTTTTCATTTATAAATAATTAATTTTAAAGGCTATGAAGCTTGCATGAGCTAATGCTCATTCCATTTTGTAATCGGTAAGCTCATGCAGGTTTTATTAATAGATTTAGGATCATGAGCACGAAGAGAATAGATGCAACACCCAGAGCACTTGAAATTATCCAGCAGCTAAAAAATGAGTATGGAGAGTTAATGTTTCATCAAAGTGGTGGTTGTTGCGAAGGCTCTTATCCGCACTGCTTTGAAAAAGGCGGATTTTTGGTGGGCTCTAATGATATATGCATCGGAGAAATTGCAGGCTGTAAATTTTATATGGCGAAAGACCAGTTTGAATATTGGAGACATACCCATCTTACACTGGATGTAATTGAGGGAAGAGCAGCCAGTTTTTCATTGGAAGCCACTCTGGATGTCGGTTTTTTAATCCAATCCAGGTTATTTACAGAAAATGAATTAGCAGATCTGGAGCCTGTCTTCGAATTTGAATGATAAAAACCCCGTTATATTTTCCAGCTACATCAACTATTGGTCTAAAAAAGGATACTCTTTTAATTGAAAACTAAGCTTTATTCAGCATCCCTTTTTTTAACGCAGCTGAAGTTTTATGATCACCGGTATGGCTCCATCCCGGAGGCATGAATAAATAAAGGATTTTATTTTTCAAACCGGGTGCATGCCAAACATCCTTCCCTAGGGCTGTAATTTCTCCGAAATAAGCATCCAGAAAACTATTGGGTTTCATTTCCCGGGTAATTCCATATTCTACCTTAATTTCATCCATTTCTGGTTGGTAGGTTTTGAACACCTTATCCCAAATATTTAAAAGATTACAATAGTTAGTATCCATGTATTCAATATTCTTAGCATGATGAACACGATGATGCGCGGGGCTTAGAATAAATTTCCCCAGAATACCCAATCTCGCATTTTTCATTACTGATTCTCCAATATGAATAAAAGAGCCATAGGTTCCATCAATAAACATGATCACAAATAACATGACCGGCGGGACTCCCGCAAGCATACAAATTGACGTTCTGATCACATCGGCATATGGCCCTTCAAGAAAGAAATGAGCGTGAGAAACAGCCAGATTCATACTTTCAGGAGCATGATGTGTGGAATGCAAACACCAGAATAACCTAACCTTATGTGCCAAAAAATGATAAATAAAATGTGCGAACTCCCAGATAATATATCCGTAAATAAACCAGTACCAGGTAAATGAAATAGAAATTATAGCATACTTTTCAAATAATCCGATGCAAAAAAGGGTCATCCCTATAGAAATGTATCTCCCCAATACCGAGTTAAATAGATAACTAAAAAAGGAGATTTTATAGGCTACAACCTTGAATTTCTTATACAAGAGTCCCCTGCCCAATTCCAAAATCAAAATAACTGGTAAAACTGGAGCAATAAAGGAGGTAATACCTTCGTAAGTTAACAAGGCCTGATAATTGCCGGATTTGACAATTTCAATGAGCCCATCAAGACTAAAAAAGCCCCAGATCTGTTTTAAAATAGTTTCAATAAATTCCATATTTAAGGATTGATATTTAAATAAATTTTGAGATTAGAATTTTAAGTTAAAAGGCCTGCAAGCTTTCAGCTTTGAGCTTTTTGCTTTTGGCTTTTGGCTTTCAGCTTTGAGCTTTAGTATCCAGAAGCTTGTCCGTCTTTCCTAGATTCAGAAGCTCCAAAATAAACCTTTCGTACCGGATCATAGCGAATAGCCTGATAACCTCCATACATCCCATTGATATAACCAACCTGATGACCTTTCTGCATGAGTTCCCGGATCACATCATAGGTATATCCACTTTCAAGAGTGATTGTTCCACCTTTCGGAGACATACCCTCACCAGTAGGCTCAGTAGATCCATCGTGGTTTATTCGAGGATAGTCCCCTGCTTCCTGAATATTTAATCCAAAGTCAACTACATTCATCACGATCTGAACATGACCCAATGGCTGAAATGATCCACCCATCACACCAAAACTCATGATGGGCTGACCATCTTTAGTCATAAATGCAGGAATAATTGTTTGAAACGGCCGTTTTCCGGGAGCGTATGTATTACTTTCGCCTTCTTTCATCACATTGAATAATTCTCCACGATCCTGAAACATGAAGCCAAGTCCGTCGGGCATCATCCCCGAACCAAAACCCCGAAAATTACTTTGGATCAGTGATACCATATTGCCGTCCTTATCCGCAACAGTTAGGTAAATGGTATCTCCATCTTTCATCGCCGGATTACCCGCATCCACACGTACAGATGCTTTATCAGGATCTATCAGCTTTCTACGTTCAGCAGCATAGGCTTCAGAGATTAACTCTTTGACCGGAACTTTAGCAAATTCCATATCCGCATAAAACTTCGCCCGATCTTCAAAAGCTAGTTTTTTTGCTTCTGTGAACAGGTGAATATGCTCTGCACTCCCTAATTGAATCTTGGAAAAATCATATCCTTCAAGAATATTCAGCATTTGCAAGGCCGCGATCCCTTGACCGTTTGGTGGCAATTCCCATACATCATAACCCCGATAATTCACAGAAACAGGATCAACCCAGGTTGAAGTATGCGAAGCCATATCTCCGTAACTCAGAAATCCGCCATTTTTTTTCATAAAGGCATCCATCGTACGAGCCATATCGCCTTTATAGAATACATCTCTACCCTCTTTACCTATTCTTTCAAGGGTATTGGCAAGATTTGGATTTTTAAATATATCTCCTTCAACAGGCACCTGACCTTTAGGATAATAATGCTGAGCAATATTGGGATACTGATCATATAAAGACACCACATTCTTTAAAGAGTGAGCCAATTCACCATGAACTGGAAATCCATTTCTGGCATAAGAAACGGCTTTTTCAAGTATCTTAGTCATTGGCATGGATCCAAATTTCTGATGTAATTCAAACCATGCATCCACACAACCCGGAACGGATACTGGTAATGGTCCGCGAGAAGGAATATGAGTAATTCCTCTTTTTTTGAACTCCTCTAAGGTCAGAGATTTTGGAGACCGACCAGAACCATTGAGACCGTATAATTTTTTTGTTTTTGCATCCCAAACTATGGCATACAGATCACCGCCTATGCCATTCACATGCGGCTCAACAACCCCTTCCATTGCATTTGCAGCAATTGCGGCGTCAATTGCATTTCCACCTGCTTTTAACACATCCAGAGCAGCCTGAGTTGATAAAGGATGCGAAGTTGCAGCCATTCCATTCTGGGCAATGACCTGTGAACGGGTTGCCCATATTTTGCCATAAGGGCGATCCTGGGCCAACAGACTAATAGGGAGACATAACAATAAAATGATCCGTTTCATGATTATCAGGTTTGATCAGTCTAAGGTAATTGATTTTTTTGAGCCTAATTCATACTTGAATTAAAATTCCATGTCATCACTGCTTACCGTCAGGCAGTCCGAAACCTGCCCTTCAGCAGGTGAGGGACCTTCGTGAAACTGACATAAATACATCTATGTAGATATTTGGAAAAGCACACGCGACACGCGTGCGCCCAATGTCATTATTTAAGGGGGCAGAAGGTTCTGGCCTTCGCCAGAATGACAATGCATTTTGTAATAATAAAGGAGATCCTGACTTTCGTCAGGATCGTAATCCTTAAATAATGACATTGGGCGTGCGCCAGCACGGAGATGAACCTGCCGGCAGCTTGTTAAAAAGACCGAATGGCGCGAACACGCAAGGCTGTTTATTTACCTGTACTTGTACTTACACCACCAGTGCCAAAATTCACTGAATTTGCATAGGCCCAAGAATAGTTGCCATGTTCTGTTGAACTCCAATATTCGCTAGAGGAGAAACCAGTCAAAATTGTACCAGGCCTGCTTTTTCCTGCGTATAATAAATTAAGCTCTTCAATTGAAGGTAAATACCAACCCGAATAATTTACACCATTTTGAACAACAGCATATGAAGTACACATTTTAGCTGCAAAAGTAGCAAAATCCCACCTATAAGCAGCGCCAGTATAAGTTGCTTGGGCTGCGTTTATTGTACTTGAAACAATAAGATAGTATTTATAATTTGAGATAATTTTATATCTAATAAATTAACTTAAATAAAATGATTGGAATATAAATTTACTTAAAGTGTTTAAATTTGCTTTTTTATTGTGTTCTTGAAAAAATAAAAATTCACACTTCATTCGCGCATTTAGTAAATACGTATGGCAAAAAAACAAAATTGCCAATTGAGCCAGAAGTTTTAGGCTGAAATTACCCTCCTATTAAAATTGATTTTTACGCTCTATTCAGCAATTTACTATTGATGGATGGGTTCGGTACATTCGATTCCAAAAACGCATGAAATTACATTGAATTTACACAAAGATTTACACCATTCCTTAATTTAGCGCCTGAACATAAAAGCTATAAATTATACATACCCAAGATATTTTGAATGCAAGAAAATGAAGAAAAACCAGACCTGGTAGTTTGGGATAATGAACGTGGTTATTATCAGAAAGGGTTAAGCTATGGTAGTAATGTCAGTGCACCTGCAATTAAACTTGATAATGTATCCGGGTGGAAGCAATCTAATGCAGATGTAGCAAACAAAAACTTCAAGACCAAGTTTGATGAGCTGAAAGAGGAATACGAAAAACTGGTCAATGAAGTTCAGCTCAATGAATTGGTTTATTCATCG
>JBIIWE010000518.1:0-2533 GCA_044339075.1 Daejeonella sp.
ACATTCGATTATAATACCACAAGGAAAAAATTAATATTAGCCGAATATGGACGTAATGTTCAAAATATGGTGAAATATATTGTTGATTTACCTACCAAGGATGAAAGGAATCGTTATGCTCAGGTAGTTATTGATTTGATGGGTTTTTTAAACCCTCATCTTCGTGACGTAGCTGATTTCAAACATAAATTATGGGACCATTTACATATCATCTCCGATTTTAAAATCGATGTTGATTCGCCATATCCTAAACCATCAGAAGATGCTATTAGGTTTAAACCTGCTCCTCTATCTTATCCTCAACAGCGAATTAAATATAAGCATTACGGTAAAACAGTTGAGTTAATGATCAGCAGAGCGAAGGCTATTGAAGAACCGGAGCGAAAAAAAGCAATGGTGCAATCGATCGCTAATTTTATGAAAATGGCCTATGTAACCTGGAATAAGGATAGTGTTGCTGATGAAACAATAATAAAAGATCTTCGTGAAATGTCAAATGGAGAGCTGCAACTTGAAGAAAATGTCAATCTTCAACGAGTTGAAGTAAGACAAGTCGTTTCTCCAAGCAGACAACGAAATTCGAACCAAAATAAAGGAAGGCAAAACACTAACCGGAATACTCCTGGAACTAATCGCCAAAGAACAAACAACCCCGGTGGTGGCAAACGTTACTAATTTTATTCTGAAAAATAATTCAAATAAGATCTCAGCATCGCTCTTGTTAAAAACAATACAATTTCATTTTATTTAAGGAACAAAAGCTAGTTTTGTAAATTAGTGGTTTCCAAAATAATTAATCAATTTTATAAAATCTCGCAGCACGAATGAACGCATTTGAAATTGTTGGTGGCAAACCACTAAAAGGTGAAATAATACCTCAGGGCGCAAAAAACGAAGCATTACAAATCATTTCAGCTGTTCTTCTTACCGAAGAAAAAATCACGATCAGTAATATCCCTGACATAAAGGATGTTAATAAACTGATCGAGCTGATTGGCGATCTTGGAGTAAAAGTTGATCGATTAAGTAAAGATACCTATACTTTTGAGGCTAAGAATATAAATCTAGATTTTTTCCAATCTGAATCATTCAGAGCAAAAGGAGGAAGCTTAAGGGGTTCAATAATGATTGTTGGGCCATTATTGGCCCGTTTTGGCAAAGCTGCCATACCAAAACCAGGGGGTGATAAAATAGGGCGCAGAAGACTCGATACACACTTTTTAGGTTTTGAAAAACTAGGTGCTAAATTCATATATGACAAGAAAACAAATTTCTTTAACGTAGACGCAAGTAATCTTAAAGGAGCTTATATTTTGCTTGATGAAGCATCCGTTACTGGAACTGCAAACGTTGTTATGGCTGCAGTTTTAGCTAAAGGCACAACAACCATTTATAACGCTGCATGCGAACCTTACCTACAACAATTGTGTAAAATGCTTAACCGCATGGGAGCACAAATTACTGGAGTTGGTTCTAACTTACTTAAAATTGAAGGAGTAACTAAACTTGGTGGTACTGAACATAGACTGTTGCCCGATATGATTGAAATCGGATCATTCATCGGACTTGCAGCCATGACTGAATCTGAAATAACTATTAAAAATGTTCGCTTTGAAGAACTCGGAATGATTCCTGAGGTATTCCGAAAACTAGGAATAAAATTTGAATTAAGAGGTGACGATATCTTCATTCCGTCACAAAAACATTATGAAGTGGAAACTTTCATCGATGGTTCAATTATGACTATTGCTGATGCCCCATGGCCTGGATTCACACCAGACCTCTTAAGTATCATGCTTGTAATAGCAACACAAGCAAAAGGAAATGTTTTGATACACCAAAAGATGTTTGAAAGCCGTCTGTTCTTTGTCGATAAATTAATAGATATGGGTGCCCAGATTATTTTATGTGACCCGCATAGGGCTACGGTAATAGGCCTTGACAAAAAAGTAAAACTTCGTGGTATAGAAATGACTTCACCCGATATCAGAGCCGGTGTATCCTTGCTTATTGCAGCTCTTTCAGCTCAGGGAACCTCTATAATCTATAATATCGAACAAATAGAACGCGGATATCAAGATATTGATGTTCGCCTGAGAGCTTTAGGTGCTGATATTAAAAGGATTGAATCTACTTTTAAAGGGCATTAAGCTAAAATATATTAATTCAATGTCGGGAATGAATTCACCATTCATAAGATAATTAAGGCTTTAGAATTACAAAAATAGCCATCTGCTTAAAGTTTCTATGGCCTTAAACAGAGTTAATCAATCCAATTACAGATGGTTTTCCGTATACTAGTATTATTGGTTAGACATAACTCAAAAACACGTATCAATTACTATTCATGAACATTATCATAATAGGAAACGGCATTACCGGTATTACCTGCGCCCGAAATATACGCAAGAAAAATTCTGATGCAACAATAACTGTCATCTCTGAAGAGAGCGAACATTTCTATTCTCGCACAGCCCTCATGTACATTTATATGGGTCATATGAACTATGAAAATACTATACCCTATGAGGAT
>JBIIWE010000519.1:0-2525 GCA_044339075.1 Daejeonella sp.
AGCAGATTTTATCCAGATAAAATAAGGAAAGCCCCGGTTCATCCGGGGTTTTTTATGCAGCATTGTTTTTAATACAGATAGCTTGATCAAATGACCCTGGGTCAGAAAGTAATTTCCGATTGGTATTCCAAAAAGAGATGGCAGCAATTTCCCTTTCAGAAAGAAATGGAAATAGCTTTTCTTGGTGGATATTCCGGATTGTTGAATGCACCTACCGGAAGCGGCAAAACCTTTGCCATGTTTCTTCCTTTCATCGCTGCGTATATTGATGCCCACCCTGATGATTATTTGAGCAGGAGAGACAATGGTCTTCAACTGCTCTGGATAACACCCCTAAGGGCACTCACAAATGATATCCGCAAGGCAATGCAATCTGTGGTTGAAGACCTTGGCCTGCCGTGGAAAGTTTCCAGCCGCACCGGCGATACTTCCACAAAGGAAAAACAGGAATTAAAGAAAAAGCAGCCAGAAATATTACTAACTACTCCCGAAAGTCTGCATCTGATGCTGGCTCAAAAGGAGTACCCCAAAATGTTTGCTGGACTCCAGGCTCTAGTTGTGGATGAATGGCATGAGCTGTTAGGAACAAAACGTGGTGTTCAGTTGGAACTGGGTTTATCACGCCTGAAATATCTTAAGAGAGATTCAGTATTGAAAGTATGGGGTATTTCTGCAACTATTGGTAACCTGGATGAAGCCTCCGAAGTGTTGCTTGGTCATGATATACCATCTGAAAGGATCTGTATTATTCGTGCAAAGCTGGGTAAGAAAATTGTGATTGAATCGGTCATTCCTGAAAATATTGAAGAGTTTTCATGGGCAGGTCATCTTGGGATCAAACTCTTGCCCCAGGTAATGGAAATAGTTGCCAAAAGCAAAACAACTTTGATTTTCACAAATACACGCTCCCAGTCTGAGATCTGGTATATGGGTATTCTTGATAAATATCCTGAATATGCCGGCGTAATGGCTATGCATCATGGCTCACTCGATCATGATTTACGGAATTGGGTGGAGCAAGCGCTTCATAATGAGATGCTTCGCCTGGTTGTTTGTACATCTAGTCTTGATCTGGGTGTTGATTTCAGGCCGGTAGACTCAGTTATTCAGATCGGTAGTCCCAAAGGTGTAGCACGATTTATGCAGCGTGCAGGTCGAAGCGGGCATCATCCCGGAGCTACATCCAAAGCCTGGTTTGTTCCAACACATTCATTGGAGTTATTGGAAGGTGCCGCCCTAAAGCAGGCAATTGCCGATGAGATTTTCGAAAGCCGTGAACCCATTATCCTAGCTATGGATGTGTTGATGCAATATCTGGTAACCCTGGCCGTATCGGATGGTTTTTATCCAGCTGAAATTTTCAGGGAGATCAAAACAAGCTTTGCCTATGCAGACCTTGAAAGAAAAGAGTTTGACCAGATTTTGGATTTTATAACCAGCGGTGGAAAAACACTTTCGCAATACGATGAATTTCTCAAGGTTGAAATTATAGATGGACTTTACAAGGTAAATAGCCGAAAGGTTGCTATGCATCATAGGCTGAGCATGGGAACCATTGTTGGTGATGTGAATATTCGTGTCCGTTTCTTATCTGGAGGCAATCTTGGCACCATTGAAGAATATTTTATTTCTAAACTGAAGATCGGAGATACATTTTGGTTTGCCGGGCGCAATCTTGAGCTCCTTAAGTTTAAGGACATGACTGCATTTGTTCGAAAGTCTACCGGAAAGAAGGGAATTATCCCCAGCTGGATGGGAGGAAGGATGCCTCTTTCATCTCAACTTTCTTCCAAATTAAGGGATAAACTGGATGAAGTAGCAGTCATGATGGATCAACAGGCTCCTGAGCCACATCTGGATATTGAAGTTAGGGCATTGAAACCTTTGTTTGAACTTCAGTCCAGATTATCACACCTCCCTCGGAAAACTGAATTTCTTATCGAAAAATTCAGATCACGTGATGGTTTTCATTTGTTCTTTTATCCATTTGAGGGGCGATTGGTACATGAAGGGATGGCCTCTTTATTGGCATATAGAATTTCAAAGCTGAAACGAGTAAACTTTTCTTTAGCGATGAATGATTATGGATTTGAATTATTATCAGATGAAGAGATCTTGCTGGAGCAGGCCTTAGAAAAGGACTTATTTACGACTGAAAATCTATTGGATGATATTCAGCAGAGTTTAAATGCTACTGAAATGGCCAGACGGAGATTCAGGGACATTGCACATATCGCTGGTTTGGTTTTCACCGGTTTCCCAGGAAAAGGAATGAAAAGCAGACACCTTCAGGCTTCAACATCATTGCTTTTTGATGTGTTCAGTGAATATGAAAGCGATAACGTGCTGGTCAGGCAGGCTTATCAGGAAGCGCTTCAGTTCCAGCTTGAGGAGTTCAGGTTAAGAGTGGCTTTACAGCGTCTTCAAAAACTTAAAATTGTCATTACCCAGAGTGAAAAACCAACTCCTTTCGCCTTCCCTATCCTTGTTGATGGATTGAGCAGGGAAAAGTTAATTACCGAAAC
>JBIIWE010000520.1:0-2524 GCA_044339075.1 Daejeonella sp.
AGAATTGATAGTTATTTAGCCTTAAATTCAATTATGTAATGAAAATTAGATTTCGATAATATAAATCAAAACAGGAAAAAAACTCAAAACTAACGTTTGCCCTAGCTCAAATCTAGGTTTTATTGTTTTTCATACACAGTATGGCAGGAGTAGCTGCGCTGATCCTGAATGGGGGAGCCTTACAATCTCAAGCCTTACGCTTCTCGTACCTCGAAGCTAGTTTTGTTATTTTACTCAATCTCACATCCGCCACGCGCGGATGCAGATTTCGTATAAACAACAAAACCCTTCTGCTATGCAGAAGGGCTTTCGATTGTCGGGGTGGCAGGATTCGAACCTACGACCTCCTGGTCCCAAACCAGGCGCGATACCGGGCTACGCTACACCCCGAAAATTAACAATGATTGTAAAGATGTTTCAGTTGTTAAGGGATTGCAAAGATAGACTTTTCATGATTTTTGACAAATATATTTGAAAATAATTTGAAGATATATTTATGATCATGATAAAACATGTATAAAGTGTTGAACAATAGGATAAAGTATACTCATTAAAAAAATACGTTCTTACCTCTAAAAAAAAATGCTTCCCCTGATTATCAGAAAAAGCATCAATAGGTATGGTATTTAATTAATTGATCTGTCCTAGATTAACACCATTGTAAACAATGTTGAATTCAGTTCGTCTATTCAGTTGCTGTAAAGCAAGAGAACAATTGGGATTGCTATTGCAAGGATTTGTCATATCAGGACGGCCATGTTTTTCGAACATAATACGATCCGCTTTAATTCCCTTAGAAATAAGATAAGATTTTGCAGCCTGTGATCTACTGAATGCTAACTTATCATTGTATTTAGCCATGCGGCTATCTGAGAAAGCAGTTACTGCTACATGTACATCAGGATTCTCTATTAGCAGTATAACAAGCTTATCTAAAGAGGGTATTGCGTCAGGACGAATAGTTGCTTCGTCAAGATCAAAGTATATGTCTGGTGTTATAAATGATTTTTTTAAAGAGTTAAGGTTATCGACTACAAATTGCTCAGAAACCATATACATAGATTTTCTGTTTAATTTAACTTTTTCTGATTCGAAATTTAACTCCTCAAAACTTCCTTGTTCCTTTTTTGAAGGTTTAATTAAAGATTCCTTGGATATAGCATTTATGGCCAAATAACTAGAGTACCTTTTAGCACCTAAAGTTTTTTTGGAATTCTGAGCACTAATGGTAGTGTTTAGAAAAAAAACACCGAAGAGGGTGAATAATACTAGACTATAATTTTTGTTTTTCATTGCACGTTTTCCTTTCAATTAAGTAGATGTCTTTAATACGATAAAATATTGCAATAGTTTCATAAATATTCGGTTTGAGTTAATTAGAGCTATTTTTTGGGTAAAATAACTACTTAGTTTTTAGAATATTTTGTTGTTAATTAAAGGACTAACATGCTTTTATACTCAATTAAAAATTTATAATATTTTTTTGATTTCTCCACCTTTATTTTTTTATAAAACCACCTATTGATAATCAACTCATTTTAGACATCAGCATGCAACAGTAGTACAGAAAAATCTGAAACATCCAGTCAGGATACCCTGTCTGAAGCAGCTGCACCTGAACTAGTTGAAAAAGAAATTTTATTTACAATTAATGCCGGTGATGATATGAAATATGATCATGCAGTAATTAATTCAAGGAAGGTCAAACTGTAGAATTAAATTGAATCATACTGGTAAAAATCAATTCTTATAATTGGAGTTGGTATTATTAGTTCATTAGTCAACAAAAGCATAAGAAGGCAAATCACCCGTTCAGGAAATTCCTTTTGGTTTGATAGTGCATCAGGTAAGCTCGTTTGGCCGCTTCATTCAGGAATGACCGGGAGATCAGGGTTTCTACCTGTTCCTGTTTAACAAGGAAAGGCGCTAACAATTTATCTATCCTTTTGGGTTGAACCCCAACCCGTCTGCCAAACTCGCGAAAATCTTCCGCAGAGGCATGGCCTTTGAGTTTCCAGGCAAGGGACTGAAATTTATTGGCGAATAAGGCCGACAGGGCGAAATCTGTATCATCTACATGCAGCCGGGTATTGATCAGGTCATATGCCGGACTTAACAAGTAATCGCCTGATACACTCTCCAGCAAAGCGAAGTTTTTCAGATGTGCATCTCCATTTGAAAAAAGGTAGTTAAACAAGACTATAGAGAAATATTTCTCTATCTCTATCCTCCAGGCGGGGACGAATTTTTGGAAAAGCAGCCCTAAGTCTTCATAGTTATATTCATACTTGAAATTAGGCCCGGCACTGTCTGTTGACTGGCCGGCCAGAGAGGCAAAATCTTCTTTCCCCCATTTTGTGCCATCCTCCTTCACATCAAACCGTTTGGTCAGGTAAGCTGGGGTACCATCCTTAAAGAAGATTAGCGCATTTTCTGCCGTTTTTATTCCGTACACCTGCCTGGCGATCTGCATGGTCAAATGTTCATTGGCAGGTCCCTGGTCAACTTTCTTCAGGTCCCGGGG
>JBIIWE010000521.1:0-2522 GCA_044339075.1 Daejeonella sp.
CCTTATTACCGGACATTTAGGTGGATCTATCACTCATGGTTCAGATTATCTGTTTAAAGCTTTTTCAAGCGATGATAGTGGTACTATTACTTCAAAAAGGGTACCGATACCTGATATTAATGAAGCTCTTGTATACAAAGATGTCATTAGGCCGATACTGACAGCTAAATGTTATAAATGCCATGGTCCGGATAAGCAAAAAGGCAAATTGAGATTGGATATGCCTGACCTGATCTTAAAAGGGGGGAAAGGGGGTCTAGTTCTTGTTGGCGGCAAGGTTGATGATAGCGAACTGATCAAAAGGATTCTTTTGGCCAAAGATAACGATGATCATATGCCTCCAATAAAGCAGCCACAGTTGACAAAATCTGAGCTGGACTTGCTACATTGGTGGGTAAGCAGTGGTGCAGATTTCAATAAGAAAGTGAATGCACTCGTTCAAACTGATAAGATCAAACCTGTTTTAATAGCCCTACAATCAGAAGAAGTAAAGGAAGAACTTAAGATTTCAGATGTGCCTGCAGAATCTGTTGAGATTGCAGACCAGGTTACTGTCAAAAAAATGCAGGGAAGAGGTATTGCCTTAACCCCTGTTGCTCAAAACAGTAATTATTTATCTGCAAATTTTGTGGCAATAGAAGCCTTAACTGAAAAGGATCTTCAACTAATGGATCCAATCGGGAAACAATTAATCTGGCTTAAATTAGGAGATTCAAAGCTGAACGATAAGATGCTTGCAAGTATTTCAGATCTATCTTCACTTATCCGCCTATCAATGGAGCGCACAGCAATTACTGATCAGGGAATTGGCCAATTGAAAAATCTAGGTAAGCTTCAATATCTTAATTTGATAGGAACAAAGGTAAGTGTAAAGGGCCTGGAACAGTTAAAAGGATTAAAGGAACTCAGACAAATTTTCCTATTCCAAACTTTAATTCAGTCTTCAGAAGCAGATCAGCTTAAAAAGCTATTTCCTAAAGCAATGATTGATTTCGGTGGGTATAAATTACAGTTGCTCGAAAGTGATACCACCGAGTTAAAAGATCCAAAATTGAAATAATAAATCAATATTGTTTTTAATTATTTAATGTGAATTAAACATGAATCACATTTTAAATTTTGAATTTTACATTACTATTTAGATTTATTCAGGCATTTTCAAATTATGGAAAAAAATTTCAAAGATCAATCAAGACGATTATTTATCAGGCAGATATCACTGGCTTCGGCCTTGCTTCTTAGCGGGAAGATTACAGATGTTTCTGCCGAGGAGGTGTATGGTTTAAAGTCAAAGGTAAAACTTAGGTTTGTTGTCGCTTCCGATTTTCATTATGGGCAGCCGGACACAGCGTTTGACGAAATGACGGAAAAGGTTATCAGGCAGATCAACCTGTTTAATAAAACCAATAAATTGAATTTCTGTGTTATTAATGGTGATATCATTCATAATGAAAAGTCTTTTTTGCCTATGGTCAAAAAGAAAATAGATCAGCTTGATGTACCCTATTTTGTAACCAGGGGTAATCATGACATGGTTAGCAGTGAGTTCTGGAATGAAGTCTGGAAAATGCCTTTGAATCATAGCTTTGAAACGAAGGAGGCAGCATTTATTCTGGCCGATACCTCCAATGAACAGGGAACTTATGTTTCACCTGATCTCGTTTGGTTAGAGTCGAAGCTGGAGCAGTATAAAAATAAAAAGAATGTGTTTCTGATTCTCCATATCCCTCAGGCTAAATGGACCAAGCATGCAATTGATACGCCTGATTTTTTCAAATTAATTAAAAAATATCCAAATATCAGGGCAGGTTTACATGGTCATGAGCATGATCAGGATGGTGTGAAAATGGTTGATAATATACCATTCCTGTTTGACTCACATGTAGGAGGCAGTTGGGGTACTCCTTACAAAGGTTTTAGGGTTCTTGAATTACTGAGTGATGGAACCTTGCTTACTTATATGATGAACCCTACCGAAAAATTAGCAGAGTTGAGATATTGATCTAAATACATCCGATGAGTAATTCATCGGATGTATTTTAAATTTATAAAGTAAGTTTCATTCCTGCAAAGAAGTTTCGCGGAGCAGCAGCATTGAAAAATCTGCCACCAAAGGCATTAAGATCATTTCCCAAACTATAGGTTTCATCCAGGAGGTTATCTATTCCTGCAAAAACATCAATAACAGGTTTACCTGGTTTACTGCTTCTCCATCCGGCTTTAAAATGAACCAGATCAAATGAATTTGAAAAGACACTATTTGCATCATTCAAAGCAATTTTTGAAGTGTAATTATGCTGTGCGAACAAGTAAAAATTCTTTTGGAACCGGAAGTCCAGTCCGCTGATCACTACCGCCCTTGGTGTGCCTGTAAGACGGTTTCCTGAATAATTACTGGTTCCGTTAACATAATTCTGAAAGAAATACTTACTTAAAGTATAACTATTTTGAAATTGAAGTCCGCCTAGGAATCCTTTTGAACCCGGTTCAATAAGCCAATAGCTAGCCTGGGTTTCAACAGC
>JBIIWE010000055.1:0-9013 GCA_044339075.1 Daejeonella sp.
TTCTTACACTCTATCTCAATACGGTACCATTTGGCAACAATACTTTCGGTATAAAAACAGCCTCAAAAAGATATTTCAATAAAAATGTTCACAAGCTTCAGGTTGAAGAGGCTGCTTTACTGGTTGGAATGTTAAAAGCAACTACCACGTATAATCCAATCCGGAATCCCGAAAAATCACTTGAACGACGAAATACCGTTTTGTCTCAAATGCAGAAATATGATTACCTGACAGAGAAAGAATTTAAAAAATACAGTCAAAGGCCTCTTAAATTAAATCCTGGAAGCCTTGATGAAGGCAGCGATGGTGGTTCTTATCTCAGATCAGCTGTTTCACGATACCTGGAAAAATGGTCTGAAGAAAATGGTTATGACCTGTATGCTGACGGATTAAAAATTTATACCACTATCGATTCACGAATGCAACAATATGCCGAGGAAACGGTGACGAGCCAAATGAAGATCCTGCAAAAGCGATTTGAAAATGTATGGGGAAATGAAAATCCATGGAGAACTACCGATGGAAATGAAATTCTTGATTTTCCTGAAAAAGCTGCCCAGCGACTTCCTTATTATGACTTTCTGAAAAAACGGTTTGATGGCAATCGCGATTCCATAGACTATTATCTGAACCGGCCTAAGAAAATGAAAGTTTTCAGCTGGAATGGTGAAAAGGAAGTCCTATATTCTACCATAGATTCCATCAAATATTATGCAAAGATTCTGAACACTGGAATGATGACCCTTGATCCATTCAATGGGCATATTAAGGTTTGGGTTGGAGGAATAAATCATAATTATTTTAAATACGATCATGTTAACCAGGCAAAAAGACAGGCCGGTTCGACATTTAAGCCATTTGCCTACCTCGCAGCCCTAGAAGCGGGCATGAATCCTTGCGATAAATTTATTGACCAGGCGGTACGAATTCCGTATACCTTAAAAGGGAAAACAGAATACTGGGAACCTAAGAACTCCAATTATAGCTTCTCAGGAAGAGAAATGTCCATGCGATGGGCGATGGGCAAATCGGTAAATTCAATTACTGCCCAAATAACTGAAAAAGTAGGAGCTGAAAACGTAGTTAAATATGCACATGAATGTGGTATAGAAAGCGATCTTAAAGCAGTTCCATCCGTGAGTTTAGGTCCGAATGATGTCAGTGTTTTTGAAATGGTGAAAGCTTATGGAACCTTTCTGAATAAAGGTATTAGATCTGAGCCTATTCTGGTTGAAAAGATCTTGGATCTGGATGGAAACCTGATTGAGGAATTCAAGTCGGAACAAAAGAGAACACTTACTGAAGAAATAGCCTGGTTAATGATATATATGCTTCGTGGTGGTATGGAAGAACCTGAGGGCACTTCACAAGCGCTTTGGGAATGGGATCTTTGGAAAAACAATAACCAGATCGGTGGTAAAACCGGAACATCATCTGATTATGTCGATGGCTGGTATATGGGCGTAACAAAAGATTTGGTTACCGGTGTATGGGTTGGGTGCGATGAGCGCAGTGTTCACTTCAAAACTTCCCAAACTGGTGAAGGTTCTAGAACCGCATTGCCGATTTTTGGGAAGTTTATGGAGAAGGTTTATAAAGATAAATCTCTGGGGATTACACAAGGACCATTTCCAAAAGCCGGTGTTAAAATAACAAGAGAATATCAATGTGAAACTCCACGATATTCTTCTGACACAACAAGTGTTGACTCTTTATTTACAGACTCATTGTACGCTCCTATTGAAGTTCCTGATACCATAGAAAGCACGAATTTAAATCCCCGTCAAACATTGAGTCCTAAAATTCAGGAAAACAAAAGCAATTTACCAGCAGATAATAAAACTCCTGTAAATCCAAAAACAGAACCGCCAGTCGAAGTTCAGAAAACGCGAAAAGAAATCAGGGAAGAACGCAAACAAAATAAACCAACACCAGTTAATTGAATTAATAATTTATTGATATTTTTAACAATTCCTCGAAAATCAAAATCAATATTTTTACGTAATTTAGTTTAGATCATTATAAGACATCAATGAGAGACAATTCAGTTGCCCGAAATAAGCCATCATTTTGGCTGGTATTATTCTTATTGCTTTTTACACTTATAGGTAATAGCATCGATGTTCAGGCTCAATATTTTGGCCAAAACAAGGTTAGGTACAAAAATCTGAAATTTAAGGTTTTTGAAACCCCACACTTCGACCTGTATTATTACCTGAAGAATGACAGCCTTGTTCAACGCTTTGCGAAAGAAGCTGAGGTTTGGTATGAATTACATCAGCAGGTTTTCAGGGATACGTTCTTAAAGAAAAACCCATTTATACTTTACTCAAACCATCCTGATTTTCAACAAACCACGGCACTAAGCGGTGAGATTGGTGTAGGGACTGGTGGTGTGACAGAAGGATTAAAAAATAGGGTGATCATGCCTATTTCACAGGTAAACCATCAAACAAGACACGTCTTGGGCCACGAACTTGTACATGCGTTCCAGTATCATTCATTAATTGAAGGGGATTCAACAAATCTAGAAAATATTGCAAACTTACCTTTATGGATGGTTGAAGGTATGGCTGAATATCTTTCAGTTGGTAAACAGGATGCCTACACCTCCATGTGGATGCGTGATGCATTTTTGAATAAAGACATCCCCTCTTTAAAGGATCTGACCGAATCGAATAAATACTTCCCTTATCGTTATGGCCAAGCCTTCTGGTCGTATATAGGCTCAACTTATGGGGATACTGTTATTGTTCCATTCTTTAAAGAGACTGCAAAATATGGCTATCAAATAGCTATTCGACGTACCTTTGGATACGATGACCGAACCTTATCAAGCCTTTGGAAAACAAGTATAGAAAATACGTACCGCCCCTATCTTAAGGATACTGCTCAGGTACCGATCGGCAAAAAGATCATCGATGAAAAAAATGGTGGTGCAAACTATAACGTTGCTCCTGCAATTTCTCCTGATGGAAATTATGTTGCATTCCTCTCAGAACGTGATCTGCTGAGTATTGACCTATTCCTTGCCGATGCACGAACTGGAAAAATTATCAGAAAATTATCAAGTAAAGCGAAGAGCGGAGATATCGACGAATACAATTTTATTGAATCTGCAGGTGCATGGTCGCCAGATAGTCGAAAATTTGCATTCAGTGTATTCAGTGCAGGTGTAAATAAACTGATGATCATAGATGTATCTAACGGGAAAGTCATAGGTACCGAGGCCATGGGGAAAGTTGAAGAGTTCAGCAATATTACCTGGTCGCCCAATGGAAATGATGTAGCCTTTTCGGGATTAAAGGAAGGTCAAAATGACCTCTACCAATTTAACTTGCGCACTAGATTACTTACTCAGCTGACCAATGACAAATATTCAGACTATCATCCAAGTTATTCAAGAGACGGTAAATCAATCGTATTCAGCACCGACCGCAAGACATATGATCAGTCTTCTACCAGTGTAGATATCACTCTAAATATGGCTGTTATTGATGTGGCCAGTAAAAAAATTACCAATATTCCAGTATTTGATGGTGCTAACAACCTGAATCCTCAATATTCTGGAGATAATAAAAGTATTTACTTCCTGTCAAACAGAGATGGCTTCAGAAATTTGTACAAGTATTCTCTGGAGAAACAAAGTGTTGAGCAGTTAACTGATTATTTCACAGGAATAAGCGGTATCACTGAATATTCACCGGCCTTAAGTGTATCAAATAAGGACGACATCTTGTACTCTTATTACCGGGCTCAAAAATATACTATTTATAATGCTAAAGCCTCAGATTTCAAGCCTGAAAAGGTTGGAAATGATGACATCAATTTTGATGCTGCTGAACTTCCCCCTTCCAGATCAGTTGGAGTGAACATTGTAAATGCCAATCTAGATAATTTTGAAAGATTCGAAAGAATTCCAAAAGATTCAATCCGTACCATTGCTTATCAGCCTAAATTCAAGTTAGATTATCTGTCAAGCAATGGAGTAGGCGCTTCCGTTGGACGATTTGGAACCGGACTATCAAGTGGTATTCAAGGCGTTTTCAGTGATATTCTTGGCAGAAATCAGATTTTTGCTACAGCAGCTGTCAATGGTGAAATCTATGATTTTGGAGGTCAGGTAGCCTATGTCAATCAACAAAGCAGGATCAATTGGGGTGTTGTAGGATCACATATTCCGTATGTATCCGGTCAGTTTTCTGGGGCAATTGAAAATATTCCGGGAATCGGACAAACATACATTGAACGGTACGATATCATCCGCACATTTGAAGATCAATTTTCCGTTTTTGCATCCTATCCATTTTCAAAGAACCATCGTTTTGAAGCTGGAAGTGGAATTTCCCGCTACAGTTACCGGATAGATCGTTACAACAACTATTATGACTATAACCAAGGTTATCAAGTAGGTACTGATCGGGAGAAACTCTCTACTGATGAAGCTTTTCAAACCTATGGCATTTACTTTAACCCATTTACTACCGTACAGGTCAATGCGGCATTTGTGGGCGACAATTCCTTTTCAGGTATTACCTCACCCCTTTCCGGATTCCGTTACCGCGTAGGATTGGAAAACTATCAGGGCGACTATAAACTAAATGCACTGACTGTAGATGGAAGAAGGTATGTACGGGTTAAACCAGTGACCATCGCAGCCAGACTTTATACTTACACCCGTTTTGGACGTGATGAGAACAGACTTTATCAAATGTATGCCGGCTATGGATATCTAATACGTGGATATGAGGCCAATTCTTTTTACAAGAATGGTTCTGCAACAACCAACGGATTTGACATTAATCAATTAGTAGGTTCCAGAATTGCTGTTGCAAATTTTGAATTACGTCTTCCATTTAGTGGCCCGAAAAAATTAGCTGCATTTGAATCTAAATTCTTATTCTCTGATCTGAACCTATTTTTTGACATGGGCATAGCCTATGATAATAATTCAAAAGTTGCCTTCAGATCTGAACCACGCACGGTTGGCGGTGCTACAGGATACCTCGAACGTATACCTGCCATGAGTGCCGGTGTATCCTTAAGAGTGAACGTATTCGGCTATTTTGTTCTTGAACCCTATTATGCAATACCTTTCCAAAGAAAAGATGTTAACCTCGGCGTATTTGGGCTAACCTTTGCACCGGGATGGTAAATAAATAAAGCGATCTCAGGATCGCTTTATTTATTATCAAGATATAGAAAAACCATTGGTTTAACTTATTCGTAATTCATCAGACTGCTCATCTAAAGTAAAAGCATGAATAGGAAATATACAATTGAAAAACATTTCTTGTGCACAGCAACAATCCCATGAAAATAATATTAAGTATTGCCGCTATAGTTTTTATGATTTCGACTAACAGTTGCGGTCAAAACAAAATAAAAACCAAAGAGGAGAATAATAAAGCCTTAAGTTTCCCTGTTCAAAAATCAGATGCTGAATGGAGAAAGATTTTGAATCCACTTTCCTTTGAAATTATGGTAAATAGAGGCACTGAACCTCCTTTTAAAAATCCATATAATAACAATCATCAAAAAGGAGTCTATGTTAGTGCTGCAACAGGTGAACCATTATTCAGCTCCGAAGACAAATATGAATCAGGTAGTGGATGGCCTAGCTTTACCAAAGCAATCAAAGCTGGTGTCATCACCGTAGTTACTGATAACAGTCACGGAATGATCCGCGATGAAGTGATCGAAACAAAAACCGGATTGCACCTGGGTCATGTATTTGATGATGGCCCGAAAGATAAAGGCGGAAAACGCTATTGCATGAACTCAGCAGCCCTGAAATTCATTAAAAAATAATCAGGATAAACTGCTGAAAGAAGCACGCATCGGTTGAATTCCAGAAACTAATACCTGTTCAAAATCTAATCCGATAGTCAGATCGATCCAATCAGGATTCACAGATCTGATCAATCTATCCTTTTGAATACGCGCAAACTTATTTATTAAATTAAACCGTTCCAGTGCGGCTGCTTCAGAACTTAATTCTTCAAAATATACAAGCCTGGTTAATTGCTGCCCTGCATCAAAAAATAAATTAGGCATCTGTCGGTAAAAACTCATAGTCTTCATCAGGTCAGTACTCATCCCTACATGGATACAGGTACGGTTACGGTCAGTAACTAAATAAACAAATTTTTTAGTTTTCATAGCTGGTTTAATTAGGATCGGCATATATTAAAATTTAAATTTTTAGTTTCAAAAATAATTGCTAATTTTATGAGCATAAATTTACTAATAATTTTAGTATTTCCAAATTTATTTTTCATATGGCAAACATTTCTTCTAATTTGAAGTACCTACGTAAGAAAAAGGGGCTTACTCAACAACAATTCGCAGACACTCTTGATATTAAACGCTCCCTTGTTGGAGCATATGAAGAGGACCGTGCAGAACCTAAATATGAATTGCTTAAAAAATTCGCGGAATTTTATGAGCTTTCCATGGACGAACTGATCAATGATCGTATTGATGATAAGTGGAAACCGAAACCAAAGGGCGATCCTGCAAACATCCGGGTACTCAGCATTTCGGTTGATAGTCAGGACAGAGAGAACATTGAACTGGTTCCTGTAAAAGCTAGCGCAGGTTATCTGAATGGTTATGGAGATCCCGAATACATTTCTGAACTTCCTAAATTTCACTTACCCATGTTTCGTCAGGGAACCTATCGTGCATTTGAAATTAAAGGTGATTCTATGCTACCGCTTCAATCCGGAACCGTAGTTGTTGGAGAATATCTTTCAAACTGGAATGAACTTAAGACAGGCGACACCTATGTAGTGATCAGTAAAAGTGATGGGATCGTCTATAAAAGGGTTGGCAATAAATTCAAGGAAAATAAGTCATTAAAGTTAATCTCAGACAATCCGATTTATGAGCCCTATACAATTGCCGGAGAAGATGTTTTAGAGATCTGGAAAGCAAAAGCATATATCAGCACAGACTTTCCTGACCCGGCACCTGAACCTACCTTAGAAACGCTTACAACTATGGTATCGCAGATGCAGAAATCAATCTCCAATCTGGATAGAAATAAATCTTAACATTATTTAACAATTGGAGATTTAAACCTTATTGTCTTAAAATCATCTATCTATATATACCAATATAAATAGATATGAAAAAAATAATGATCACGGCAGGTTTATTAATTGGATTAGTAGGCGCTGCTTATTCACAAGATACTCCACAAAGAAAAGGTCATGAAGCGGGTCAGCCTCATCGTGAGATGAAGTCTCCCGAGGAACGTGCAAGAATGAGTACAGATGTTCTTGAGAAAAAATTAAATTTAACTCCTGAGCAGAAGGAAAAAGTATATGCACTGCAACTGGAACGCACCCATAAATTAGGGAAAATGCAGGAAGCTGAAGCGGTATCCAGAAAAAGCCAAATGGAAAAACGTAAGGAGTTAATGGCTGATGGAGAGAAAAAAATGAATAAGATCCTTACAAAAGAGCAGCAAAAAATTTTGGAAGAGATGAAAACGAAAGGAAATGAACGGATGAAAGAACATGTACGTCCAATGAATCGGCCAGGCAATGATTAAAGAATCTTATCCTTCATTAATAAGAAAAGCGTTCTAATTAGACCGCTTTTCTTATTTTTAACAAAAAAACAAATTTGGAAAGCATAAATATGTTCATTTCAGAAAGTTTAGAGCTTAGGAGAAATAATAACTCTCTGCGTACTTTAAAACCAGAAAACAATCTGATAGATTTCTGCTCCAACGATTACCTCGGATTTGCACATTCAAAAGAATTCAAGCTAATGTTTGAGGATGAAATGAAGAAGTATCCTAACTATCAAATGGGTTCTGGAGGCTCACGTTTGCTGGCAGGCAATGATACCTTTACTGAAACCCTTGAAAATGAAATTGCAGAATTTCACATGGCAGAGAACTCTCTCCTATTCAATTCCGGATATGATGCCAATATTGGATTGTTCTCCTCCCTGCCGCAACGTGGCGACACCATTATTTCAGATGAGTACATACATGCTTCAATTATTGATGGCATTCGGCTAAGCCATGCAACACGCTTTGTATTCAAACATAATGACCTGCAAAGTCTGGAGCAAAAATTAAGGCTTGCAAAAGGCAGGATCTTTATTATTGTTGAAAGTATCTATTCCATGGATGGCGATGAAGCACCACTTGCTCAAATTGCAGAAATTGCAATAAAATTTGATGCTGCCCTGATTGTGGATGAAGCTCACGCAACCGGAATTTTTGGAAAATCAGGCAGAGGCCTTGTTCATGAACTAGACTTATGTGATCAGGTTTTCGCTAGGATCATCACGTTTGGCAAAGGTATGGGCACACATGGAGCTGCGGTTTTAGGAAGTGAGCAACTTCGAACTTACCTGATTAATTTTTCAAGATCTTTTATTTATACTACAGCATCTTCATTTCTAAGTCATTTAGCTATAAAGGTCTCCTATAAATTTCTCAGAAACCATGATCATCAAACAATGATTCATGCGAGAATAAAACAATTTAAAATAAAAATTAATCCTTCAATCCACCTATTACCCAGCAATTCAGCAATACAGATCATCCTTGTTCCTGGAAATACTCAGGCAAGAGAAGCAGCCAGGCAAATTCAACAAGAAGGCTTTGATATAAGGGCAATATTAAGCCCAAGTGTTGCAATTGGTACAGAACGCCTTAGAATATGTCTGCACAATCATAATTCAATCAATGAAATCAATAAGCTAAGTACGATTCTAAATCAAATACTTTGAATAAGAGACCAATTTTCATATCTGGTATAGGAACAGAAATAGGTAAAACGATAGTTTCTGCTGTTCTCGTTGAGAAATTAAAGGCTGATTATTGGAAACCAGTTCAATCAGGTGAATTAGATAATAGTGATACCATGATCGTACAAAATCTGATTTCAAACAAAAATTCAGTTTTTCATCAAGAGGCTTATCGTTTATCCCAGCCATTCTCACCTCATTTATCTGCAGCATTAGATGGCATAGAAATAGAATTGGA
>JBIIWE010000527.1:0-2508 GCA_044339075.1 Daejeonella sp.
TATGAGATGTGAGATATGAGATGTGAGATTGCACAATTTGCTTTCTGCTTTTAACTTATAACGGATGTGAGATATGAGTTGCTTGAAATTACTATTGGGCATTAAAATATCAGGAAGGAATAGAAATATTAATATATATGCTTTAAAAACACAATTCATAAAGAATATAATGAATGAAAAAACACTATAATTTATAGCTAAATAGGGTCTGTAAAATAAACTGTGTCATTGCCTTCAAGCCCCCGGCCCTCAAAGGCTAAGGGGGCGGTTCAAATCAATTCAAATCTAACTTCATTCTTTCAGGAAACCAAATGGCTAGTTTCTGAGCGGTTTGTCCCCAGTTTGCTATCGGCATGGTCCATTTTTGTTTAATGTTGTTATGAGCCAGGTACATGAGCTTTAACAAGGCCATATCTGAGGTAAATGCTCCTTTAGTCTTGGTCACCTTCCGGATCTGGCGGTGATACCCTTCAATGGCGTTAGTGGTGTAAATAAGCTTTCGAATAGTCGCATCATAGCGGAAATACGTGGTTAGTTTTGTCCAGTTATTCTGCCATGATTCGATAACTTTTTCATATTTCTTCCCCCATTTGGTTTCCAACTCTTCTAATCGAAGTTCCGCTATATCCAGATTCTCAGCCCGATAGACGGGCTTCAGATCCCGCATGAACTCTTTCTGATCCTTGGATGCCACATATTTCAGGCTATTTCGAATCTGGTGTACGATACAGCTCTGGACTTCGGTTTGCGGAAATACCGTGTTGATGGCTTGCTGGAAACCATTTAGATTATCAATGCAGGCAATCAGGATATCCTGTACTCCACGGTTCTGCAAATCGGTTAGCACAGACAACCAAAAGTTAGCTCCTTCACTTTGGGAGACATACATACCTATCAGTTCTTTACGTCCGTGACGGTCTATGCCCAGAATATTGTAAACAGCGTGGGAAACCATCCGATGATCTTCCTTCACTTTGTAATGCATCGCATCCAGCCATACAATGGTATATAACTCTTCCAGTGGGCGCGATTGCCATTCTTTAACCTCAGGTATGATCTTGTCTGTAATAGCAGATAAGGTAGCATGACTGATATCCGTATCGTACATATCCTTGATATGTTTGGAGATGTCACGAAGGCTCATTCCTAAGCCATACATCCCCAGGATCTTACTTTCAAGGCTTTCGGCCAGTATCGTTTCCCGCTTGCGGATCAGCTCAGGTTCAAAGCTGGAGGAACGGTCACGTGGGGTCTCAACCGTAATTGTACCCACTGAGGTACGCACATCTTTGCTCGTTTTGCCATTCCTGCGATTACCAGTGCTACGCTCAAACTCATTCAGGTGAGACTCAAGCTCCGCTTCTAAGGCAGCATCCAGAAAACTTTTTAGCAAAGGCGCAAAAGCACCATCCTTACCGTAAAGTGATTTACCCGAACGGAGTTGCTCAAGGGCCTTCTGTTTCATTTGCTCGTATTCGAGCGATTCTTCTTTCTTCATCTTAAACTGTGTTACTAAGTTAATATTCTAACTCATGACACAGTTTATTTTACACTCTTATAATAAACCCATTATAAATCAGTTATTTGTAATAAAATAATACCATGTACATGAGATTAAGCAGATCATTCTATTTATTCCTTATTATAGGTATCACTGCAAATGCTTTTGGACAAGTGCCTTCTGCAGATTCTATTGCAGTAAAACAGGCTCCTGCACTTTCAGGTACACTTGCACAGCAATATAATGAAGTGGTTAACCGCTCAGGCTCCTATAAAATTTATAAGAATATTAAGAAAACTAAAATTGAGGAGCTCTGGAAAAATGTGAAAGATAGTCTCAAACTGCAAAAGAAATTACTGAATCAAAGCAAAGCTGAACTTGAGAAAAGTTCGCAGAGTATCAACGCTATGAATGCTGAGATCAATGGTTTAAAAGCTTCAGGATCATCTATTGGTAAGCTCAGCTTGGGCAAGTCTGTAAATGGCTCTTCCAACTCCTTATATTTATGGGGCACTCTGCTCCTGCTTGCCGCCGCACTTGCTTTTGCAATTTTCAGAATGCGCAGCGCGGTTAAAGAAGCCAGCTATCGCAGCGAACTATACGATCAACTTTTTGAAGAACTGCGCGAAAACCGCACAAAAGCTAATGAACGGGAAAAAAAACTTGCCCGTGAACTTCAGACTGAGAGGAATAGGGTTGCGGAGTTGACGGGGAGGTAGGAGATGATACTAAGAGGATATAAATTCAATAATTATCTTCCAACAACAAAATAATTCCAAATATAAGTTGTAACAGCAAGACCAACTGTACTTGATGTAATTTCAAATCGATCTGTAAAGCCTTTAGCAAATACCTGTGTAAAGCTATTAAGTTCTGCTGCTGCCTTGTTGGCTGGAAATAATAGGGGGGTTGATCCGAGAGAAAATGCCTCTGAATATCTAACCTCAATTAATTTATCATTTGCAGCACTACTTCCTCCAGAAATAACTAAGGTAACAGTACCCGCT
>JBIIWE010000524.1:0-2506 GCA_044339075.1 Daejeonella sp.
TTACATTATTATATAAATATTAAATAGATAGATCGATTTGTTTTAATGCCTAAATTCTTTTTGCATTGAATTATTAAGGCGATTAATCAGGATTGAAGTCAAAACTGAATTAAATTGTATCAATCTTTAATATCCATAAATAAACAATTTCTTCGGCAAGTAAAATTGATAATGGAATAGTTTTGAATAACAATATGTTGTTTTAAATTTTAAAGAAATGGAAAATATTAACCCCGAAATCGAGAATGAAAGGTTGCTTTTACTCCAACTGCAACAGGGTAATAGATCCGCTTTTAATTGTTTGTTTAATAAATATTGGGAACAAACCTATTTTAATGCTTATAAGCGATTACGTGATTCAGAGCAATCAAAAGATATTGTACAGGAAATCTTTGCTAGTATCTGGATTAACAGACATAATCTTATAAATAATTTACCTGCCTATTTAAGTATATCGGTTAGAAATCAAGTGTTTAAACTTGCGGCAAAAAGTAAAAATCTGTCTCCTTTTTTTGAATTGCTTGATAATATTCCTGCTCAGAATGAGAATGCAGATTCTAATATTTTATGGAAAGAATTTTATAATTCATATGAAGCTCTTTTATTAAAGCTTCCCCCAAAAAGGCAACAAATTTTCAGATTGCGTTTTCATGATGACTTGCCAACAAAATTAATTGCCAGTCAGATGCATATTTCCCGAAAAACTGTTCAAAATCAATTAGGCAAAGCTATTGAGCAATTGAAACTTACTCTGTTGCCCTGAACCCTATACAGCGACTCAATTATCAGCGATACTTTTTTCAAATCTAGCTTTTCAATTAATCATTCTGAATTCTGGAGTTCTATAAATTCTCCAATAAATTGATTCCCGAAAAATATTTTAATATATAATGGGACATTCTTAATTTATATGGTCTTATTCAAAAGTTTGTTGCTTAAGCTTAAAATGGACAAGAAATATTTTAGAGAGTTATTGAATAAATACCAAAAGCAAGAAGCTACCGAGGAGGAATGCGATTTTCTTTTATTGTATTATAATCTATTTGATCAGGAGTCTGAAATTTTGGATTCTTTAACAAATGAGCAGATGTTAGAATTAAAGGGTGAGATCGATTTTAATATCAGGAATACTATTTCTACTGAGACTAATCTAATTAAGAATAAGCGTTTTTTAAGTCGGAAAATTTGGATTTCAATTATATCTGTTGCTGCTATCCTTTTTATTGTTTTTGCAGGAGACCTGTATTTTACAGATCAAAAACACCTTAATAAAAGCTCGGTCATTTCGAGATTTTCCCGTGTGAAGGAGAATAGATTAATTCAATTACCCGATGGGAGTACGGTGATTGTAAGTCCGGGTAGCAAACTTAATTATCCTTCTAGTTTTGAAGGTTTGGCAAGAAGGGAAGTTTATTTGGATGGGCAAGCCTATTTTGACGTGAAACACAATCCATTAAAGCCGTTTATTATATATACAGGCAAGTTAAAAACGGTTGTTCTTGGAACTGCATTTGAAATTAATGCCTGGTCGGATGAGTCAGATATTAGGGTAACTGTTAGCCGGGGTAAAGTGAAAGTGGAAGATGAAAATAACAGGATCTTAAGCATTATTACTCCCAACCAGCAAATTACCTATAATGTGTTGAATGAAAATATTGTTCAAAAAGTAGTTAATGTACCAGAATTTCTAGCTTGGAAAGATCATGATTTATTATTGAGTGATGTAACTATTTCAGAAGCATCAGCACATTTGGAGGATCGTTTCCAGGTTAAAATACTTATCGGAGATGAGCATCTCAAATCAAAGCGTTTTACTACAACTGTTTTGAAGGGAGAAAGGATTGAGACTATATTAAACAGTATTGCCGAATTTAATGATGCTAAATACACCATTGATAATGATAAATCGGAAGTCGTAATTAGTTCAAAATAGCTTAAATATAATATAACAAAATAAATTTTTATAAACGCAAATAGATCCTATGTATAAAGTATTACCACCATAAAAAACCCTCTGAATTTCTGTTGGTTCAGATATTTCAGAGGGAGTTTGTTTTTCGACTGCTATCGGAAAACAATAGTGTTTTAAATCCTGCTTGATAATATATATCAAGCAATTTGCTAACTTTTAAAACGGAGTAAAATTATGATTTTTTTTACACTTAATGCTGAACATCAGCAAAAGAGCCTTTTTTTATATAATCTAAGGCTATTTTTTGAAAAAACATTTCTACTAATTATGCAGCTAAGACTAGCACTTTTTATTGTTTTAACTACTTCCATTCAGCTATTTTCTGCCCCACCGGTAAAAAGTCAGGCTATTGATGCGGTTGAAATCAGACTTGAGCTCAAAAATGAGTCCTTGTTAATGGCATTTCAGAAGATTGAAAAGCAGAGCCCTTTTCTATTTATGTATCGTTATGCCGATGTAAAGGATATTGATAAACTAGTAATACCCTCATCAAAAAAGTCGGTGGCGGCATTTTTACAAGATATGCTTGCTAAT
>JBIIWE010000523.1:0-2506 GCA_044339075.1 Daejeonella sp.
ATCGCCTGATCATTGCCGGTGTTGGTGCAGGTGGAAAGGGTGAAAGTGATCTAACTGGTTTTGTGAGTGGTGGCAAAGCTGATATCGGATTTTTATGCGATGTTGACGACCGTCGCGCTGCAAAATCTATACAACGATTCCCAAAAGCTAAGTATTATAAAGACTGGCGGGAGATGTTTGATAAGGAATCAAAAAACTTTGATGCGGTTTCTGTATCAACTCCGGATCATAACCATGCTATAGTTACTCTTTCAGCCATGCAGTTGAAAAAGCATGTGTATGTTCAAAAACCCCTTACTCATGATATTTATGAGGCTCGAATTTTAACAGAAGCAGCGGTCAGATATAAGGTTGTAACCCAAATGGGAAACCAGGGATCATCAAGTGACGGTTCCCGTAAACTAATGGAATGGTATAATGCCGGAATAATCGGTGATGTGCATACCGTTTATTGCTGGACAGATAGGCCAGTATGGCCGCAGGGTATTCCGTGGCCATCTACAAAAGCCGATATTCCAAAGGAACTCGACTGGGATCTATGGTTGGGCACAGCGCCGCAAACAAATTATATCGATAAGCTTGTTCCTTTTAACTGGCGCGGATGGTGGGATTATGGAACAGGTGCACTTGGCGATATGGGCTGCCACCTAGTTGATGCACCTTTCAGAGTATTAGGTTTAAATTATCCGACAGATGTTGAATGCAGTGTTGGAAGTGTTTATGTGGATTCATTTAAACGGGGATATTTCCCTGAAAGCTGCCCTCCATCTTCTCACGTTATTATGAATTTTAATTCATCAAAACAGAATAATGCACCGGTAAGGATGCATTGGATGGATGGTGGAATTCAACCGGAACGTCCTCAAGAACTGGGTCCGGATGAGATCTTTGGTGACGGAGGTAATGGAGTATTGTTTATTGGCACCAAAGGAAAAATGCTTTGCGATACCTATGGTAAAAATCCAAGGTTATTGCCACTATCCAGAAATGCTGAAGTGAATGTTCCTACCACTATTCCATTGGTGCCTGGTCAGGAAGCCGGACACTATACGCAATGGGTTGATGCTGCCATTGCAGGATATGGAAAAATGGAAGTGAGTTCTGATTTCTCTGTTGCAGGGCCTCTAACAGAAGCTTTATTAATGGGAAACCTTGCGATCCGTGGTTTTGATATCAAAAAAGCTAATGCTTCTGGAAATGGGTTTACTTTTCCTGGCCGGTATAAAAAACTGTTATGGGACGGACCCAATATGAGAATTACTAATTTTGATGAAGCTAACCAGTTTGTGAAAAGACAGTATCGCTCTGGCTGGACCTTAGGCATGTAGTTTTAATTTGTATTTATTCTGCTTAGCAGAAATCAGCCCAAAAGATAGCTGATAATATTTATTCATCCGATGATATAACTGGTCGTAAATCCCGGCTATTCATCGGATGTTTTGTTTGAGCTTTTTAGTTTTAAAATAATTTTTGTCCTGGTAGCAATTTCAAATCAACGCGCCCTCTCGCTACTAAATCGGTCTTACGCCAGAATATTAGCTCTGCACCAATAAATTACATCCTCTGATATCGCTATTATCAAATCTCCCCAAAATTTCAAAGCTGCCGTCATGAAATGTTCTGCCAAGATCTTGGGTAGCTAAAAAAGAGCAGGAATTGATATTTGCCAAGTCAGTGATATTGATACCACCAGTTTGCTCATGAGCTAATAAGCTTAGCGGATCATTCGTGTCCCGGGTAATGACCTTCATCCAGGGCGGACAGTGAAAAATACCTCCCCCCTTTGAATAGGCCTGTGATAATAGTTCGGTCATGCCATATTCAGAATGTATAACTGGTACCCCAAATCCTTCGCAGAGTATTTCATGAAGCTCTGTTCTAAGTATTTCCTTTCTTTTACCTTTCATTCCCCCCGTCTCCATGACAATTAGTTCAGGGAATTCAATGGAATGGCTCTCTGCGAAATCAAGCAATGCATAGGTAACACCAATAAGAAGAGTAGGTATTTTACTTTCCTTAAGCTCATTAAGTGTAACCTGTAATGATTGATGATCATATAAAAAATATCCACTTTTTAACTGATTGCTAAGCCCAATCAAATCATCAACCATATAAATAAGCGAGGAGCCCTCCCGTTCCTGATAGGATGGGAGTAGGGCTAAAATGGCATATTTACTAACATCTCCGTAAAACAATTGGAAAGCTTTTCTATAGCTTTCAATGTAAACTGAGATATCTTTTACCAGATGTTGACTTTGGGCCAATCCGCTTGTGCCGGAACTGCTGAAGATCTCATCAGCAACTGCTGATCCGCAACTGATTTTCTGACTTTTGAAAAATTCAATAGGCAAATAGGGGATACTCTTATGTTCTTTTACTAGGTCAAGGTCAATTCCAAGATTCCCAACAAACCGGCCATAAACTTCGCAATGTTGTACCTGATAGTTAAAAATATCAAGTGATATTGCTTCAAATTCCTGAAAATCAGAAATAGAAAAAATACGAT
>JBIIWE010000525.1:0-2502 GCA_044339075.1 Daejeonella sp.
TTCTTTTCAGAGCGCTCCGGAATTAAAGTGCCCATGTTTGTGAATTTCTCTTCGCAGGTTGGATCACCACAATATGACCCGCGGAATCAAGATACCGAATTTAAAACAACCCTGAAAAATTCCAGTAGACAGGAGCGTGATTCAATTAAATTCATAACTGAAGATTTTACCTCCAGAAAAAGCATCAATTTTACGAATGTCCGTAAGATTAAGACAAATCCAGACAGTAAAATCCGATTATGGGATATTGAAAACCTGAGCGCAACTTATGCTTTCAATGAATTTAATCATCGGGATTTTATTAATGAAGATAACATCCAGAAGACATACCGTGCGGGATTGCAGTATAATTATTCAAAACAGGCAAAGTCAATCACCCCATTTGAGAAACTGATCAAGTCGAAAAGCCTTGGCCTGGTACGTGATTTCAACTTCAGCCTTTTGCCTTCCATCCTCAATTTTAGCATAGATGTCAATCGATTGTATTCAGAGAATACGCTCAGGAATAATGATCCCAATAACTTTCTGCCAATAAATACCAATTTCAATAAGAATTTTCAGATGTCGCGGATCTATGGGATCAGCTGGAACCTTACCCGATCCATGCAGATCGATTTTAACGCCACTAATTATTCAATCATTGATGAGCCTGAGGGTCGCATTAACGGATTGAAACGCGATACACTTTGGGAAAATTTGAAGAAACTGGGAAGAACCACAGATTATGGGCATACCATGAATCTTACCTATAATGTTCCGATCAATAAAATACCCGGATTTGATTGGGTTACCCTGGCAACTCGCTATGGTGCAGGATTTAACTGGCAAACAGAGCCTTTATTGACCTTGAATGACCCAAATATTAATGTGGGAAATACCATTCAAAACTCACGAACCATACAGCTCAATCCAACGCTAAGTTTGGTTGCGCTTTATAATAAGTTTGGGTTTATTCGAAGCATGAGTGGTGCCGACAAGAATCCAACGGCCGCCTTCTTTGTCAATTTGCTGACCAGCTTGAAAAATGTAAGCGGAGCCTACACCAAAACCCAGGGTACCTTCCTTCCCGGGTATTTACCTCAGACCGGTTTTATTGGTCAGAATATGAATTCCAGTGCTCCAGGATATGAATTTCTGTTTGGTGGTCAGAATGATATCAGAGGCCGGGCATTGGGAAGCGGCTGGATTACCAGAGACTCCTTGTTAAACCAATTGTATATTAATACATCCAAAGAAGATCTCAATTTCAGAGGTTTAATTGAACCAATCCGTGATCTGCGTATTGAATTAACGGCTCTGAAAAGTCAGAGCTTTAACTATTCAACCAATTTTAAGTTTCTGCCTTCCAGTAACAGCTTTGAGAATTTAAGTCCGGTAACTACCGGTGATTATACCATCTCCTATTTTTCATTGCGTACCGCATTTAGTAAAGAGGACAAGACCAATAATTCATCTGCACTGTTCAGGCAGTTTCAGGAGAATAGGTCAATCATTTCGCAAAGGCTGGGCGCAAAAAATCCTAATTCTGCTGGATCAACAGCAGGCTTTGCCGACGGGTATAATAAGAACTCTCAGGATGTATTGATCGCCTCATTCCTGGCAGCTTATACCGGAAAGGATGCAAATAACTTTGCTCTGAACCGTTTCCCAAAAATGCCGATCCCGAACTGGCGATTGAGCTATAATGGATTAACGAAATTTAGTTTATTCAATGAGATTTTTACTTCAGTGGATATCAATCATGCTTACCGATCAACGTATACAGTAAATGACTTCAATTCTTTGGTTCGATATCAGGAGGCAAATGGAGGTGTGAATGTTAAAGATGCCAATGGCAACTTCCTTCCTTTCTATCAGTTTTCACAGATTACTTTATTTGAGCAGTTCCTGCCGCTTCTTGGTGTTGATGTGAGACTTAAAAACAATATGACACTGAATGTAGAATACCGTAAATCAAGGGCTTTAAGTTTCAGTCTTTCCAATGGTCAGCTGGCTCAGCAAAAGGAAGATGCAGCAGTATTCGGAATGGGATACCGTACCACTCAGTTTCGTTTTCCATTCGGTCTGTTTAAATCGCTTAAGCTCGATAACGATATGAACTTCAAGCTCGATTTTGCCTTAAGCGACAGGAAACTCGTAATCTATCGTGCAGATCTTGACGATGCGGAAGTTTCATCAGGCGCGAAGAATATTACTGTTAAACCCTCGGTTGATTATGTATTGAACAAGCGCTTCACCATGCGCTTATTTTATGATGGAAATATAACCCAGCCTTACACTTCTCAAACCTTTAATACCTCATTCAGTAATTTCGGAGTTAATTTAAGGTTTAACCTGTAATAGCGCTAGCGCACGCGTGTCGCGTGTGCTATACTTATTTATAATTCCTTGGCACACGCGGCACGCGTGCGCCAGCACAAGTTAACAACATCAACTAAGTACAAAAAATTGGAAGTCTGAACAACTTAAAGTATTTTTGAAAAATTAAAAAAAGATAGAAAT
>JBIIWE010000056.1:0-8962 GCA_044339075.1 Daejeonella sp.
TAGTATAAATTTGACCGAGGTAATTGATCAGGCAAATGGCTAAAACATTATTATTGATCAGACATGCCAAATCAGATTGGGCAGATCAAATGCTTTCTGATTTTAATAGGCCATTGAATCATAGAGGAGAAATAAATGCTCCTGAAATGGCCAAAAGGCTTGTTAAACGAGCATTATTTCCTCAGCAATTTATTAGCAGTCCTGCCCTACGTGCCATAAGCACAGCAAACCACTTTGCAAAAGAACTCAAAATAAATCCCACAGATATCATACAAGAGAATGAAATCTATGATGCTTTGACGAACTCTTTACTGGAAGTAGTTAATAATCTGGATGAAAGTTCCAATTTTACAGCCTTATTCGGTCATAATCCAGGAATAACAGGCTTAGTTAATTATCTAACTAATCAAGAGATATTTAATATACCAACATGCGGAATGGCACTCATTAAATTCCCATTTGATCAATGGAAAATGTTAAGTAGCGGAACTGGAGAGCTGGTATTTTTTGATTTCCCTAAAAACAATAGTTTAATATAAAATATACTACTGTACCAATTTATAGACCTTGCCAGGCAAGGAAATAATATTTCCTTTCATCTCCATCCCAAGAATGGTAACTGCTAGCCTGCTCTGTTGAAATCCAGTAAGGAAAGATAATTCATCCACAGCTACACTCCCCTTTGAAGAAAGTACATTGGCAATGATTTGTTCATCTTCTGATAAATTGAGTAGCAGACTTAATTGGGGTTTAGCTGCCACTTCAATATCTCTGTTCCATCCCATGATATATTCAATATCTTCAACTTTGGTTATCAGATTAGCGCGATGTGTTTTAATGAGATGGTTACATCCCAGACTAAATTCATCATTGATTCTTCCTGGGAAGGCAAAAACATCTCTGTTGTATGAATTTGCAAGCTCTGCGGTGATCAGGGCTCCACCTTTAATACTTGCTTCTACCACGATCGTAACATCAGACAAGCCCGCAATTATTCGATTCCGCTTTGGAAAATTCTCACGGTCTGGGATTGTGCCCGACATGAACTCAGTAAGAAGTCCGCCGCAATTAAGCATTTTTTCGGCCATATTTCGATGCTGGGCTGGATAAATACGATCAAGCCCATGGGCTAAAACACCAAGGGATGGGATCTCCAATTTTAAAGACTCCTTGTGGGCAGCGCCATCAATTCCATAGGCTAGTCCGCTAACTATTAGCGGATCATAAACCTTAAGGTTTGCAATCAAATTTCTACATATTTCCCTTCCATAATCGGTCGCATTTCTTGTTCCAACCACACTAACTATTTTAGACTTATTCAAATCAGCATTACCCTTAAAATATAGCATAACTGGAGCATCAGCGCAATTTCTGAGTCGCTTGGGATAATCACCGTCTGTCAAAAATAAAGGCTTGATCTTGTATTTATCGATGAATTTAAGTTCAGCATCCGCAAACTTAAATACTTCATGATTAATGATTAGTTCCAAAGTCTTAGGACCAATGCCAGGCACTTTTCCGAGATACCGGCCTTTGGCTTTAAACACTTCTTCTGCATTTCCGAAATAGCTAAGCAGATTACGGGCAAGAACTGAACCTATACCAGGGAGGCAAGAAAGGGCGATTTGATGGAATAAAGACATCCTTAATGTTTTTTGTTAATAATTAAACTCAGAATAGCTAAAAACTAACAGCATTGGGGATGCCGTATATCAGTAAAAATCTACTGATTATTATTGTGGGATATATACCACGTATTTTGTATCAAAATAATCTTCTTTAAAATAATTAGTAAGCGGGATCAATTCTGCATTTAATCCTGATTCCTTTATTTCCTGGTCAAGATCACCTCCTTTAAGATATAATATTCCGTTTTGAAGAGTATTCATTGATTTTTTTTCAAATTTACCTCTTACCCAGGGGTAAAAATCAAATAATTTGGTGACTGCTCTGGAAACAACAAAATTAAACTTCTCATCGATCTGCTCAGCTCTTGCATGAGTTGATCTTACATTTTTCAAACCTAAAGCCAATGTAAGCTCCTGAACGACCTTTATTTTCTTTCCAATAGAATCAACCAAATGAAAATCAGTGTCAGGAAACATGATTGCAAGAGGAATTCCAGGAAATCCACCACCGGTACCAACATCCAAAACTTTTTCGCCAGGCAAGAATGAAATAACTTTGGCAATAGCCAGTGAATGCAGAATATGGTGCAAATAAAGCATATCAATATCTTTCCTTGAAATGAGATTGATTCTCGCATTCCAAAAACGGTACTGCTCATCAAGGGCTTCAAATTGATCCTTTTGAGTCTGACTTAAGTCAGGAAAATAGTGATATATTATTTCAGAAGTCACTTCTAAGATTTTTCTTTTTACGATTTATAATATTAGCCAATAAATCTCTCGCCCTAAATAGCTGCGCCTTTACAGTCCCAAGTGGAATATCCAGCTGCTGCGCAATCTCTTCATAAGATTGCTCATCATAATATCTTAATATGATCAACTTACGGTATCGTATAGGCAATTGTTCAACTATATTCTTTAGTTTCTCACTTTCCTGTTTTTTAATAGAAGATTCTTCAGGATTCAAACCCTCGGCACGAATCTGCATATGTTTTTCTTCCCCATCCTCTTCGGATATCGTATTCAAGGAAACAACATTAAGTCTTTTTTTCCTTATAAAATCTATGCAATTATTAGTCGCAATTCTAAATAACCAAGTGCTGAATGCAAAATCAGGCTTATATTTCTCTAAGTTTTCAAAGGCTTTTCCAAAGGTCTCAACGGTGAGATCCATCGCATCATCCTTATTATTGACCATTTTCAGGGCCATAAAGTAAATTGAGTCCTTGTAACGCTGCATTAATTCTGCATACGCCTTTTGATCTCCATCCTTTGCTCTCGAAACAAGATTAAAGTCGTTTCTGGCATTAGCCGAGAAGTTAGGATTTACTTCCATTCCACTTTCTTCCTAAAAATGGATATTAAGCTTAAAAGCATGATATAAATGTAGTAAATGAAATCAAATACAGGTAAGAACCAAACAAGATCTATGTAGTTTAATTTCTTTAATACTGGAATATAGACCAGGATTTGTACTAGCATTCGTATAAAAAAGACAGAAGCAATTAACCACCATTGGCCTTTTATTGAAATTAAGGTAATCAGTAAGGCATAAAATAAAATCCCAGATAACACCTGGATGGTCAGTATTTTTTTATGCTGTTTTTTATATGCCTTTCCGGCACCCTGATGTCGAAATTTTTGTGAAAAGAATCCAGAAAGGGAATTTTTAGGCTCCGACCAAACCTGAGCATCAGGATGTATCTCAATCCTGGTATTTAGGCTGTTTGCATTCTGATTGACAAAAAGATCATCATCACCTGATAAAATATGCATATGTGAAGCAAATCCCTTTCCACTAAAAAATAAAGACTTCTTATAGGCCAAATTACGACCCACACCCATATATGGAATGCCTTTCAGTGCGTAAGAGAGATAATTTAGTGCCGTCGAAAATGTTTCGTATCTAATAAACTTATTGAGAAATCCTCCTTTTATCTCATATGGAGAATATCCAAGCACAATCTCAGTATTTCCGGTAAAATTGTTTTGCATATGCATAAGCCATTGGCCTGATGAAGGTTTGCAATCAGCATCCGTAAAAACCAAATTTTCATTTTTTGCAGCCTTGATACCTAAAGTTACTGCAAACTTTTTACCGTGCTTAAAACGTGGATGTTCAAGGATAGTAACAACTTTCAAGTTTTTATATTCCACAGACAGATCGCGCAAAAACCAATCTGAACCATCATTAGAGCAATCATTAACCACTATGACTTCAAAATCAGGATAATTCTGGGTAAGAATAGGAACTAGATTTTTTTTCAGATTTTCTATTTCATTTCTTGCGCAAATGATCACTGATACAGGCAATTTTAGCTGTGTATCTGGTTCTATAACCCTAAAAGAAGCTAATTTTCGATGTATTACAATAACAAAATAAAGCTGAAGTAATAAACAGATCTGTAGGGAAATTACAATAGAAATATAAAAATAATCCACGTGTTAAATTGAACTTTTGAATGCATGTAAATTTCTAATTTTTCAATTAACAATTAGCATTGTTTATAAAATAATCTGAAATAAATTCTTCATAATTTCTACTCCCCGCAGCAGCAGTTTATATTTTGCTATTTTTGCTCCAATTATTAATTTTTGAATGAAATTTAAACTAGAGGCAGAAGATAAAAATTCAAAGGCACGTGCAGGAGAGATCACTACCGACCATGGTGTGATAAAAACACCTATTTTCATGCCTGTAGGTACTGCAGGATCAGTTAAAGCTGTACATCAGCATGAATTAGCGAATGAAATAAAAGCCCAGATCATACTTGGCAATACGTATCATTTATATTTAAGACCCGGACTAGAAACCCTGCAATTGGCAGGTGGATTACATAAATTTAATGGATGGAAAGGGCCACTCCTTACCGATAGTGGAGGATATCAGGTCTATTCTCTTTCTGGCGTACGAAAAATAAAGGAAGAAGGAGTTACGTTCCGATCCCATATCGATGGTTCTAAACATTTATTTACCCCTGAATCTGTTATGGATACCCAGAGGATAATTGGCGCTGATATCATTATGGCCTTTGATGAATGTACTCCCTATCCGTGTGAATATGGTTATGCAAGGCGATCAATGGAAATGACTCATCGTTGGCTGAAACGCTGTTGCGAACGTTTTGATACAACAGAACCCATTTATGGATACGATCAGACGCTATTCCCCATTGTGCAGGGATCAGTGTATAAAGACCTTAGAAAACAATCGGCAGAGGTGATCGCCTCATTTGAAAGGGAAGGGAATGCAATCGGCGGACTATCAGTTGGTGAGCCTGCTGAGGATATGTATGAAATGACAGAAATTGTTTGTGATATCCTTCCAAAAGAAAAACCACGCTACCTGATGGGCGTGGGTACTCCCATTAATCTTTTGGAAAATATTGCTCTAGGAATCGATATGTTCGATTGTGTTATGCCTACTAGAAATGCAAGAAATGGTATGCTTTTCACAAAAAATGGAATCATTAATATCAGAAATGAGCGATGGAAGAATGATTTTTCTCCAATTGAAGAAGATAGCGATCTTTATGCAGACAGAAACTATACAAAGGCTTATCTTAGACATCTGGCACATTCCAAAGAGATACTCGGAGCTCAGATCGCTACTTTACACAACCTGAATTTTTATTTATGGCTGATGAAAGAAGCAAGAGAAAAGATCATTGGAGGAGAATTTACAGAATGGAAGAATAAAATGGTTATTCAGCTAGCTCAACGTTTATAAAGGCATGATCAAAATCATTGACTGGTACATCATTAAAAAATACCTGGGTACATTTTCCTTTACCCTGGCTATTTTCACAGTGATCATCGTCATTTTTGATGTTTCTGAGAAGCTGGATGATTTTTTGCGACATAATGCACCAATATCTGAGATTATTTTTAGTTATTATGCCGGCTTTATTCCATTTTATTTAAATTTTCTTTCCCCCCTGATCAATTTTATTGCTGTCATATTTTTTACAGCTAAAATGGCTGATCAAACTGAAATCGTACCCATTCTTAGCAGCGGAGTTAGCTTTAAGCGTTTTTTATGGCCTTATTTCATTTCATCAAGCGTAATTTTCTTCGTTACCCTGATCTTCAATTTGTTTATCATACCGGAAACAAATGAACTAAAGATTGATTTTGAAAACATCTATGTCAATCCAAAATCTGATAATTCAAAGATGTATACTCATATGCAGATCGATAAGAACAGCTATGTCTATATAGAAAACTTTGATAATAATCAGAAAATTGGTTACAAATTCATTTTAGAAAAATTCAAAGGTTATGACCTTAAAGAAAAATTAGTAGCTGATAAGATCACATGGGACTCATTAAAATCAAAATGGATTATTGAGAATTATACGATTCGAAAAATTGATGGACTGAAAGAAAGTTTTGATATGGGTGCCAAGAAAGATACCACGCTGGATATGCGTCCCAAAGACTTTGAAATTTATGATAATATTTACCAGGCAATGAATATGCGTGAGTTAAATGAACGAATTGATAAAGAAGAAACCAGGGGAACCGGGGTTATGGTAGACCTTCAATTAGAGAAATACAAACGCTTTGTATATCCTCTTTCTGCCTATGTATTAACTCTTATGGGGGTATCCTTATCATCACGAAAGGTGCGCGGGGGTATTGGACTTCCGCTTGGTCTTGGTATATTTTTAAGTTTCACCTACATCCTATTCATACAATTTGCCAATATGTTTGCATTAAAGGGGGGCTTACCTCCATTAGTGGCAGTACTTATTCCTAATATAATTTTCGGAATCCTTGGCATATATCTCTTAATAAAAGCTCCAAAATAACACCTTCATGTCATCTACTAAAAGCCCGGTCAGCCGCAACCTAGTCATATTACACATTACGGTCTTTATTTGGGGTTTTACGGGTATCCTGGGTGCATTGATCTCTATCGATGCAACTTATCTTGTATGGTATAGAGTACTAATAGCATTCGTCAGTTTATATGCCTACTTCCTATATAAACAAATATCAATTAAGGTTTCCAAAGAAACATTTTTAAAACTCTTTTTTACAGGAGCAATCGTAGCTCTACATTGGATATTTTTCTTTCAATCGATTAAATCATCAACAGTATCTGTGGCATTAGTTAGCCTTTCATCTCTTACTTTATTTACAGCAATTTTAGAACCTGTTTTAAAAAGGCAGCGGATCTCTAAACTGGAGATACTCACCGGACTCCTAATAATCTCCGGTATTTACATGATCTTCAAGTTTGAGTCCAAATATTCGCTCGGAATAATTTACGGTCTATTAAGTGCTTTTTGTGCCAGTATCTTCTCAATCATAAATTCCAAGCAAATTCAAAATCGCCCAGCAGCTATTATAAGCTTCTATGAACTCATAGGAGCATGGGTGTGGGTTTCAGTCTATTTATTAATTTCGGAAGGTTTCAAAGCTCCTGTGAGCCTCAATCCAACTGATCTTGCCTTTTTATTCATCCTCGGAACGGTCTGCACCTCTGTTGCGTATGTGTCTGGGGTGGCAGTGATGAAAGAATTATCAGCTTTCAGGGTTGCACTTATTACGAATCTTGAACCAGTTTATGGGATAGTTCTGGCCTTTCTTTTCTTCGGAAAAAAGGAACAAATGACAGTTGGATTCTATGTTGGAGCCCTAGTAATTCTTAGTACTATCTTTATGTTTCCATACATAAAGAACATGAAAAGAAAAAAAATATCCAAATTACCTATCGGGTAGGGGAGTAGTTTCATACACTATGTACCCAAATTATTTTGTTATTTTTTAGATTTAAAATTTGAATTAACTAACAAAAAATCAGACTAAGAATCAGTCTGCTTCATCACCATTACCCTCATTCAAATTTAAAAATAGCATGAATACACCTGCCAGAATACCCACAAAAATAGCAGGGTCTAACCTTATATTTTTTTATCCACCTTTTTTGAAATATGATATATGCGAAAGTATTAAAGGCAGTAGAAACCTCAAATCTATTTTATAGATTTTTTGATTTATTCATTGATCAGGTTTGAAATAATTGATCAGATATTTCTTTCCGGATTAATTGAACTGATCCATATTTAATCTTAACAAGGTGCAAGCAATTATCGTACATTCATAAAAAATGAAATATCTTAGTTTAAAAAAAGCTGGATCATGCAGGTAATTTAGATCTGGAAAAAAACTAATGAAAAACTGTTTTAAACACCCTTTTAATTCAATTTTTCACAAATAAATTGAATTAAATATATTACATAAATAACTAATAATCAATTCATTATATAAATTACATAAATTTACATTTAACATAAAAAAAATAAATTCAAAACATTCAAACTAAATATTTTAGCAAGTTAATAAAAAAATGAAAAATATAATATTTAAGTATCTATTTATCAGTACTTTATGTATTATTATATTATTTTTTAATTCACATCATAGTTTTGCGCAATTTTTCGGCAATGAGCAGAACCCTCCTAGTGTAAAATGGCAGCAAATAAATACATCCAATTTTCAGATCATCTACCCTACTGAGCTATCTGAAGAAGCACAGAGAATGGCAAACACTTTGGAGCATATTATCCATGGTGTAAGCAAATCTTTAAACAGAAGCCCACGAAAAATTTCCATCATTTTACAAAATCAGTCTGTACTTTCCAACGGATTTGTCCAGCTTGCACCACGCCGTTCAGAGTTCTATACTACCCCACCCCAGAACCTCGACTTTCAGGATTGGCTGAATAGCCTTGCAGTTCATGAGCTCAGGCATGTTGTACAGTTTGATAAACTAACACCCCGACTCAAGGCTCCTTTTTTTGAGGAATTAGCATTAGCAATTTTCGGCATCTCTCTCCCACCCTGGTTCTTTGAAGGCGACGCGGTTGGAATTGAAACGGCACTTAGTCATGCGGGTCGGGGAAGGCTACCTGAATGGGAGTTAATTTTCCGGACCAATACACTAAGCACCAAATCCTACTCCTACTCTAAAAATTATCTGGGCTCCTTAAAAAATCGTACACCCGGTTATTATCAGTTAGGATATTTTATGACAACAAAGCTTCGAAGAGACTTTGGGAAAGGCATTATGGATAGCATCATGAGCCGAATTTCCAGAAACCCGGTTCGCCCATATAACCTGAGTAACTCAATCAAAAAATTCACTGGAATGAGTAGCAGAACCCTGCATGATTCAACCATCACTGAATTGAAGCAATTATGGCAAAACCAGGCTGATCTGGGCGATCCTACAGAATATTCAAAATTGAATAAAAGGAAGGATGAATTACCTGCAGACTATTTATTCCCGGTCAGAATTTCCACTCAAGAAATCCTAGCCTTAA
>JBIIWE010000057.1:0-8882 GCA_044339075.1 Daejeonella sp.
TTCAGGATCTTTCAACGCCTCACTAGCGATCATAATAGTTGCCACCGGAGTTTTAAACTCATGAGTCATATTATTGATGAAATCAGTTTTCATTTCAGAAATCTTTTTCTGCATCAGGATAGAGTGAATGGTATACCCGAAACTAAAGATCAGTACCAGTAATAAACCTCCTGAAAGTCCCATCATGGCCGTCAGGTTTGAAAGAATAATATTACTCTTATCAGGAAAAGTGATAGTCAGCATCCCTGAATCACGAATCATATCTTTAGGAAAAAGCGGGGTCTCATAACTATTGGCAGGCAAAAATACAGCACGATTGGAAGCACGGGTAAAAATGACAGAATCGCGCTTAGCCGATGTTACCTTATATTCATATTCACTAAAAATTGAAAGGTTTCTCAATTCAGCACGAAGCATTGAATCAAGAGTTTGTGGATGCACCCGTTTGTTCAGAGGAACATTAACTTCCCGGTACTCCTGATAAAGATCCTTGAATACTTCTTCTTTATTATCATTTCCCTCGGCAAAATATTGCTTTACCTTCTGTACAGTATTGTCTTTTTCAAGGACAGATTCATTCCTCATTATATTTTTTATTCTTGGCCTCGGAATGGTCCGTAAAAAAGCACCCTCAACAGGATCAAAAACGATATATTGAGTAACAGAATCTAGCAAAACATTATTGGCGGGCAGTGGATTTTCATTCAAAGCTCTTGTAATGGTTCTTTGTGTTTGTTCATGGATCTGTCCGAAAGCATCCTCCACCTGAAATACATCTATCTGAAAATTGTATTTAAGATCCTTCAACTCAGACTGGCTCACCACATCATTAAACGAAAGTATATTAGGATAACGTGCCCTGAGTATACTGTCTCTTAACCGAAAAATACTGTCAGCTTTCCTTTGCTCTGCTAATAAATAATTGGCATCTGAAAGCCTTGGACTTCTCTTTCGAATATTTCGGAGGCTTCCGGGTACCGATACAAATTTGGGTATAACTTCAGAACTTACAGGTTTTGGAAGAGCAATAAATGCGGCTTTTTTTTCCAAAAAACTGTTCGCATCTCTTTTCGCCAATCGATCTACTACATTATTAAGAGCTTCATGAACCGATTGATCAAACAAACGCGATTGTAACTGATAAGATTGTCTTAAAAAATACCATTGCATGCCCATAACACCAAGCAAGGCAATTGCCATTAATCCGATGATCAAACTGATACTTTTTCTTTTCATGCCAGATCAAAAATACGCAACATGCTCTATGTCAATTTACTTTTAACATATTTTAACAAAGAATTAACAAAATCGTTGTATTCAGGTCTATATTTTTGTCTGAAGAAATAGTTTAATCCGAATTAATTTTCACAAGACACCGTTAATTAGATTTATCCATATTAAAACTAATAAAATTATGAAAAAGTATATCCTTAACCCTCACCTGCTTCTAATGGGCTTTTTCGTCCTGATCATCATCAGTTCTGGATCATCAGTTAAAGCGCAGGAAGAGAAAAGAGTGACCAAAAGTATCATTATAAGTAATGGTGATACCATTGTTAATGGTAAAAAGCTAAGTGAAGCCGATAAAGAAGAACGAATCCGTCTAAGAAAAGAATTCAGTGAGATGGAGAGCAATACTAAAGGCTTTGGGGGGAATAATGAAGACCGAGTTATCATCCGGAAAAGAAATAGTAAAGAGGCTCCCATATTAAACTGGAATGATGGAAATCCAAAAGAATTTGAACTCAGATTAGAAAAAAATATGCCGGGCGATGTCCAAATTTTTGAATTTGAAGGGGATGAGATCAATATTGACACACTGGTAAAAGGATTTAAATTAAATATGGGTGGCTTGGATAGTAATTTAAGGAAGCGCATCATTACCATGAACAGAAATTTAGATTTAAATGAACCCAGGATGAGTGGACGAATTGCTCCCCCAATGGTTTTTGAACGACGCATGATGCCCGGAGCAGAAGAAAGAACAAATTCATCTTCCTTTAATTACAATCAAATTGATAAAGATGGGATCTCTAGCAGGATGAATCTCCGTATCAGTGACGCTAATAAAGAACAATTAAAGACGATCACGGGCAGTGAAAGCATGACATCCGCATTGGATGTAGAAGACCTTACGCTTTTTCCTAATTTTTCCACCGGCAAAGTCGGACTTTCATTCAATATGGAAAGTCGCGGTTCAGTAAAAGTAAAGATCTTAGACAGTCAGCTGAATCAGGTTTATGCCGACGAAGCCGCCAACTTTTCGGGGAATTATATGAAGCAGATCAATTTGCCTAAAAATGGCATTTACTATATCAGTATCAAACAGAATGCTGGTTGGTATGTCAGAAAACTGATTAAAAATTAATTGTCTATTGAGCATCAGAAAGCCCCGTCCCTTTATCAGGAACGGGGCTTCTGAATTTAAATATCTTCTTACTTAAAAAGGAAGATCATCATCATCACCGGGAGCTGCACTGATATCTACCGGAGTAGCATATTCAGGAGCAGCAGAAGCACCTTCAGCTGCGCCAAGCGGTGTTAATCTCCAAACAGAAAGGGTATTAAAATAAGAGGTCTTACCTGTTTTATCTGTCCATGGACGTCCGCGAAGATTAAAAAACAATTCCACATTGTCGCCAACTTTAATATTGTCGAACAGGTTAACCTTATCCTGCACTGCTTCAAACTTCACATATTCCGGATAGGTAGGATTTTCTGCGTATTCTAGTATAAGCTCACGTTTTTTGAACTTTTCACTCACTGTTATTACCTGTGAGATTTCATGTACTTTTCCTTTAACTTCCATTGTATTTATCTATTTATGTACAAACTCAATTTTTTAATTCCTGAAGCTAATCAGGAAAGTATGTAACTCAAACTGTTGTCGGATACACTTTGTAAAAGTATAAAATTCAGGCAGTTTTTAATTGTTAACTTCGTAAATTATTATGCAAGTTTTCCACACAAAAAGTAAGATCATCATTACCTGCAACAATCGCTTATCAGCGTATCTGCAGCAGGAAGTTGAAGCCCTGGGTTATACAATAATCAGGACATTCTCCACCGGCCTGGAACTGGAAGGTACTTTGAATGATTGTATCCCATTAAATCTTAATCTGCGCTGTGCAAGTCAGGTTTTATATTCAATAAAGGCCTTCACAGCCGAAAACCCTGCCCGGCTTTACAAAGAGCTGCTTGAAATTGATTGGGAAGAACTGATCGATTTTACCGGATATTTCTCGGTTACCTCCACTGTGGATAACGAAACAATCACAACTCCACTTTTTGCAAACCTGAAAGTGAAGGATGCCATTGTTGACCGCATCAAGGAGAAAAAAGAGATCAGGCCCAATACCGGCCCCGAAGCAAACAAAGCAGTGATTCATCTATACTGGAAGGAGAATGATGCGGAGATATTTATTGATACCTCCGGCGAAACTCTTGCCAAGCATGGTTACCGGAAAATTCCGGGAAAAGCACCGATGCTTGAAGCCTTGGCAGCGGGTACGATCATGGCAACAGGGTGGGATAAAAAAAGTTCTTTCGTTGTACCCATGTGCGGATCCGGCACACTTGCAATTGAGGCAGCATTACTCGCCTGCGATAAAACTCCTGGATTGTTCCGTATGAATTATAGCTTTATGCATATTATTGGATATGAAGAAGAAGTGTTCTTTACTGAAAGACGAAAATTAAAGGATCAGGCTAAACGTGAAATAGATTTCAGGATCGTAGCAACTGATATTTCGGAAGATGCCGTTGATATTTCCATCAAAAATGCACGTACAGCAGGGGTTGATCACCTGATTGATTTTTCTGTTTGTGATTTCGCAGATACCGAAGTACCTGAAGGTCCCGGGGTGGTCATGTTTAATCCGGAATATGGAGAAAGACTGGGAGTTCATTCAAAATTGGAAGCAACCTATAAACGAATCGGTGATTTTATGAAGCAGAAATGCAAAGGATACCGCGGTTATATTTTTACAGGGAACCCGGATCTGGCAAAAAAGATCGGACTCCGAGCTGATCGAAGGATCGAATTCTATAATGGTAAACTGGACTGCAGATTATTGGAATACGAGTTATATGAAGGTAGCAAAAGAGATCCAAAACCAACAGAATAAGGATATTGTCAGCCAGACCGTACAGTTTGTTAAGCATACTCTGCAGGGTGCGGAAAGCGGACATGACTGGTGGCATATTCAGCGGGTATGGAACAATGCGATCCTGATCTCAAAGACAGAACAGGCAGATCCCTTTATAATTGAACTTGCCGCCCTGCTTCATGATATTGCAGATAGTAAGTTCCATGATGGTGATGAAGAGATCGGTCCGCAGAGGGCAGGTGAATTTCTCAAATCCATAGGACTAAAAGAAACAATCATCATTCATATTCAGCAAATCATACGGAATATGTCATTCAAAGCAAGCCTCGGGCAGGTAGATTTCCATTCCAAAGAAATGGAAGTGGTTCAGGATGCAGATCGCCTGGATGCTATTGGGGCAATAGGAATAGCAAGGGCATTTACCTATGGCGGATTCAAAAACAGAGAATTATACAATCCTGAAATTCCTCCTGCACTAAATATGAGCAAAGAGGAATATAAAAAATCTGATGCCCCAACGATCAATCACTTTTACGAAAAATTGCTTTTGTTAAAAGATAAAATGAATACAGAAACGGGCCTGAGAATCGCAGAAGAGCGGCATCAGTTTATGCTAACATACCTTGAACAATTTTACAATGAGTGGAATGGAGAACAATAACAGCTTTAACTATTTTGCTTATGCAAGCAACTTGAAAAAAAGCACTCTGGAGCAAAGAACAGGCAGCAAAATTGAAAACTACCTGCAGGGCAGGCTACTGGATTACGGCTTTCGTTTTAACGTTAAAAATGCAGAGGGAACTGTAAGAGCAAATATCATTGTTTCAGAATCTGAAGATGTATTTGGCGCTATTTACGAGATTGAGAATAAATATAAAGAAGCCCTTCTCTCCACAGAACCGGGTTATCGCCTGATTAATGTAAGCATTGAGACTGAAACAGGGAATGTCCCGGCTTTTACTTTTATATCTGATCATGATGATGAAAATGTTTATCCATCAAAAGACTATTTAAAAAGCATTACTGAAGGAGCTAAAGAACATAAACTACCTCAGGAATACCTTGATTTTGTAGTTTCTATGTCTAAATAATATTCAATAAGCCAAAATAGATCAGCATCATTATACTGCTCAGGAGTGTCATGCGCGACATATTTTTAAAGTTTGCCTTGGATGGGTCATGGTAAACAGCAATGAACCAATTGCTAAACAAAATAAAAACAGGTGAAGCCAAAGCAAGGAAAATCCAGAAATTATTGATCATTTCTAATCTGTCCCAATAAAAATAAAGCAGAATGGCAGAGAAAAAGAACAGAACGGCAGAGAAATAAAAAGAACCACGGATACCTAAAACAATGCTCAGGGTTGTATCGCCCCGTTTTGAATCTTCTTCATGCTGATAAACCTGTGTTAGCGGATAAGTAGCTCCAATGAGGCAGGAGCAGATCAATCCGGCAAGGGTAAAATTCAAATTCCATCCCTCCAGAGTATCAAGTCCTGATATAGAAGCATAAGTACTCCAATACACAAAAGCTCCCTGAAAAATAAATACGATCAGAAAACTTACGACCGGATATTTTTTAAATCTGATAGTGGGATGGCTATACATTTTAGAAACTACCCCGTAGAATAGCACTGCCATAAATAAGATCCACCCAACATAAATTGAGAGCAAAAGAGCTAAAATATCAAGAAACAGAGAAAAATAATACAAGCTTTTATCAACAGGAGGGGGTGTTTCTATTAGCGCAATACTGCCTTCATCTTTATCAAAATAACTGTTATAGCCATTGCTGGCAGGGTAAACCAAAAAATGCCAAATAATAAATGTTAAAACTGTATTCTGCAAATTAATTTGTGGTACCTGAGAAAGTGCAAAGAGAAAGACGGGCATCAGAAAGACCGAAAACAAAATGCGTAAATGCAAAAAAGCAGATGCACTCGGAAAGAAATTTCTGAGAATATTCATTTACTAAAATAACATTTAATACGGCAATTGGGTACTTTTGAACTATTATCAATTTATTATGGCCTATCTATTGCTCTTTAAATCCAAAAAGATAAAAATTTAGTATTTTAATGAATGATGAGTAGTTGCATTAGCGCGATTGGTACCGCCAACCCAAAATACCGGATCCCACAGAATGATATCTATAGATTCATGACAAAAGCATTTGGCCTGAATGCTACGAATGCCTCCAGGTTGAAGCAAATCTATGATCATTCTGGAATCGAACACCGGTATTCGGTGATTCCAGATTTTGGCAAAACAGAAAGTCATAAGAACACCTTCTTTAGCAAGACCGAAGATTTTGAACCTTTCCCCGGAACACGCGACCGATTGAAATTATATCAGAATACCGCTTCAGATTTAGCAGCCGAGGCCGTTAACGATTGTTTTTTAGATCATGGCAAAGACCTAACGTCAAAGATCACACACCTCATAACTGTAAGCTGTACAGGAATGCATGCTCCGGGCATAGACATTGAACTGGTCGAAAAACTAGGTTTAAACCCTAATATTGAACGAACTTGCATTAATTTCATGGGTTGTTATGGCTCATTAAATGCTCTTAAAGTAGCCGATTATATTTGCCGTGCTGATCAGGAGGCAAAAGTTCTGATCGTTTCTGTTGAACTATGCACACTACACTTTCAAAAGGCAAACACGCTAGATAACTGGGTGGCAAATTCATTATTTTCTGATGGAGCAGCAGCGGTTATTGTAGAAAATAGCTCCGAAAGAACGAATAAAAAAAACTGCCTTACACTTGATACATTTTATTCTGAATTCCTGAAAGAAGCTAAAAATGAAATGGGCTGGTATGTTGGTGATGCAGGTTTTGAAATGAAACTAACTTCAAAGGTATCCAAGCTTATTTTAAAACATATTCAATCCATTTCTAATGAATTGCTCAAAAAAGCGAAACTCGAATTCAAAGACATCAGCAGGTTCGCCGTTCATCCGGGAGGCAGAAAAATTCTGGAAGCCGCAGAAAGTGCATTAGGATTTTCAAGGATGGCCAATCGTTATGGCTATGATGTTTTAAAAGAATATGGCAATATGTCATCTGCAACAATACTATTTGTTCTAAAAAAATTAATGGTGGACCCTGAGGGAATTGATGGTGAAAATATAATGGGCTTTGCCTTCGGACCGGGATTAACAGTTGAATCAATGATCTTAAAAAGAAATGGCAATGCCTGATTTCAAACACCGAAGTTCAGAAGATGAAATGATGGACGATTTTTCTCTTGGTCATGACATCATCGACCCGATCATGGATGAGCTTGAGGTAGTGAACAAATTGCTTGGTGGTTATGCTGTTTTTTTTAATGCCTTCAATAAGATCGGAATAAAGGATAGCATGCGCATAAGCGACTGGGGTTGTGGTGGCGGAGACTCTTTGAGAGTAATTGCAAAATGGGCTCGCAAGCGCAATTTGAAAATCAAACTGATAGGAGTTGATGCTACAGAATCAGCCATAGAATATGCAAGGGAAAAATCAACAGATTTTCCGGAGATCTCCTACATTTTGGCCGATGTAATGAGTGAACAACTACTCCCAGATCAATTTGATATCGTTATTTCAAGTCTTTTTACACACCATTTTACAGATCCAAACTGGATCAGTCTGATTCAAAAAATGGCCCATTGTGCCAGCACATATGTAGTGATCAACGACCTCCATAGACATTGGTTTGCCTACCATTCCATAGGACTTATTACCGCTGTGTTTTCTAGGTCGGAAATGGTTAAGCATGATTCAAAACTCTCGGTACTTCGAAGTTTTAAACGGGCAGAAATAAATCAAATGCTCAAAAATGGAGGATTTAAACATTATTCAATCCAATGGATGTGGGCATTCAGATGGCAGGTATGCATAGAAAGCAGCAAAAAGATGGAGTTAGGAAATAAAAATCCTGGAAACGAAATTGAGTAATATCCTGATCGTTGGCGGTGGTCTGGCAGGTTTGACCAGTGCTATTCTTTTACAAAAGAATGGATATCAGGTCAGATTGATAGAAAAAAAGAAATATCCATTTCACAGGGTTTGCGGTGAGTATATATCAAATGAAGTTTTACCATTTTTAGAGTCCCTGGATATTGAGATTTCCGGACTGGAACCTTCCCGGATCAATCGTTTAGCGGTGACATCTGTTTCAGGGAAGATCCTTCAAGCCGATCTCAAACTTGGAGGATTTGGAATCAGTCGTTTCAAACTTGATAATTTGCTTTACCAGCATGCGGAAAGTCTGGGTGTAGAATTCATCTTTGAAAAGGTCATTGATATTGTTTTCACTGAAGATAAATTCAGTATCTCAACCACCGGAAACAAGGTTTTTGAATCAAGCATTGCCATTGCAGCTTACGGTAAAAGATCTAATCTGGATCAAAAATTATCCCGCAGCTTTTTTTACAAAAGAAGCCCATATTTGGGGGTTAAATACCATATTAAAACAGACCTTCCGGGGAATCTGATTCGTCTCGATAATTTTCAAGGCGGGTATTGCGGGGTAAGTAAGATCGAAGATGATAAATACTGTCTTTGTTATCTTTCTGAAACGGCCAATCTCAAAAAGTATTCAGGTATTCCTGAGATGGAGGAGCAGGTCCTTTTTAGGAATCCGCATTTACGCAACCTATTGAAAAATTCGGAATTTCTTTTTGAAAAACCGGAGGTAATTAATGAAATATCTTTTGAGCGGAAAACTCTATCAGAAAACCATTTACTTTTTTGTGGTGACTCTGCCGGAATGATCACTCCACTTT
>JBIIWE010000058.1:0-8881 GCA_044339075.1 Daejeonella sp.
TATCAGTACGGTGTACGGAGAAATTCCAACCTTGATCTGAGATTCTAGCTGTTTGGTCTTAAGATTAACGATACCGACTGTATTATTACGGCTTAAGGCTACGTATGCATAGCCCCTCTCATTATCTATAGTCAAGCCGCCAGGATAGGAACCACTTTTGTCATTTGCATCCAGACCTGGCAGTAAAATGGCATCATCCCAGATAAATGATCCATTGGCTGAACGTGCAGCCCGTAAATATCCTTTGGTATCCGTAGTCCAGACTTTTTGATCGTCAGAACTCCAGGTAATTCCGGTAAAGCTATGGCCTCCTGAGGGTAATTTCAGTGTTTGTATCACCTTGTGCATTTCTGCATCCATGAATACAATAGAGGTATTGTTTTTAACAGCTAAAAGACTGCCTGAATTATTCAAGGCTAAATCTACCGGTCTGCCGGGGAAATGTATTGTTTCACCTGCAGGATCGATTAGTTGAGATGTGGCAACAATCCGGGTATTATCATCCTGCAGTCCCACAATTGAATTGTTTTTAAATTGGTCTTTTACCTTTTCAAATAAGGTATTCATACTCCAATCCTTTTTATTCATTCCGCAACCGCCTAAACTGGTCAGACTAAGGAAAATAATTGCGATGGCAAAATTTCTCCTGCTTGATTCGATCATCTTTAATGATCTCAGACTGAGATTTGACATATATTCAAAAAATGATGTTAGTACAGACTTCATAGCTTTTGTTTAAATAATTAGAATATATTCAAATAATACCGCCCAATTTCTGCTGATATCATCACCAATAAAATCGGAAATTTCAATTGAAGAAATGCATTTGCCTAGGCCTGAAATAAAGTTACACAATCAATGTTAACACAACTTTAATTTTTCATGATTAGAATGATGCTGTTTCAATTGGGAAGTACACGTGTAAATAATCTCAGGAACTGGATAATTCAAGCATTGATTTATTATTCAATCTCAAGATCCTGCTTCAGTTCCACTTTATTTACACCGATCTCTCTTGGGTGAAAGACAAAGTAAATGCCACTGAATGACAATAGGGCAGATATACAGTAAAATAGAAGGCTGATGATTACAGCTAAATGCTGATCCATTTCAAAATACTGGGCACCATAAACAAACACCAGCTCCCTTGCTCCTAAACCCCCAACGGTGAATGGAAATATCGCAACCAAAGAGGATACCAGGAACATAAAAAGATAAGGTGAGAATTTGCCATCAAAGTTTAATGCATAAAGTAACAGAATGACCGAAACAACTTGCATCGATTGAACCAATAAAGCCTTGGTATGTGTTAGAATGAAATTATGACTGTAATCTTTAAAAAACTTTCTCATGACCGCATAATAGGCTACGGTACCAATCGTAACAACTAAAACCGGAACCCAATTTGGAATTCCAAGGTGGGGAATGAAAATAACAAGTGCCGAAATGATCAGTCCTAATGCCCATAATCCACTCAGTCGGTCAAAAAAGATAGCCTGGAATAATCGACGTCCTTTAATTTCGAATTTTTTACGCAGTAAAAATATTTTATAGCCATCTCCACCTATGCCTCCTGGTAAAAAAAGATTATAGAACATTCCCAATAGGTAGATCTTGAAATTAAGTACCTCCGAAATTCTTAAACCCATCCCTTTGAAAAAGGTATTCAATCGGGAAGATGATATGATCTGCGAAATAACGAAAGCTATAAAAGCTAAAAACAGGAATAGGGGATTAGACTTGCTAAAGGCATCTTTAAGATCATTAAATTCGACCTTTTTTGATACCAGATATAAGGATAATCCTGTTATTGAAATTTTTAACAGGAGTTTAACGATGTTCCAGATCTTCTTTTTTTCCATTAAAAATTCTTCTTACCTGGTAAGTTTTTCTGTTTGTGCCTTCAAAATAGGTGCGGACATTAATTTCAGCTAAAATCCCGAAGGTGATTAATTGTATCCCTCCCAATAGAAATATAAGTCCTAAAATCAGGATCGGTTTCCCCCAGATATCTTGTCCCATTAATTTGAGGATAAGTAAATAGGTATTGATCAAAATGCCAAGTCCAAATGAGATAAAGCCTAGGCTTCCAAACAAATGCATTGGCTTTTGTATATATTTCCGGAAGAAAACCATGGTGATCAGATCGGCCATAACTTTGAATGTTCGGTTTAGGCCATACTTAGAGCTCCCATGAATTCGTGCATGATGCTTCACATCAACTTGTGTGATGCTGGCTCCCTGTAGTTTTGCAAGTACGGGGATAAAGCGATGAAGCTCACCATAAATTCCAAGATCTTCTGCGATCTCACGCTTAAATACCTTGAGAGTGCAACCGTAATCCTTAATATAAACCCCTGTCATTCTTCTGATGATGGCATTGGCGATTTTTGAAGGGATCTTTCTTAAGAACATTCCATCCTGTCGGTTAGCACGGTTACCTGCTACCACATCCCAGTCTTCATCTTTCATCTTTTGAAGCATGAAGGGGATATCTGATGGATCATTTTGAAGATCACCATCAATCAGGGCAATATACGTACCTGAGGCATGGTCAATACCCGCTGTCATAGCAGTACTTTGTCCGTAATTTTTTCGTAATTCTACCAGCGTGATGCGGTCATTAGCCTGTTCGCGAATTTGTTTTTGGGTACCATCATCAGAACCATCATCCACAAAGATTACTTCATAATCTAGGTCTATCAAAGCATCATGTATGGCTCCAATAAGCGGGATTATATTATCTCGTTCATTCAGAACGGTAATCACAACAGAAAGTTCTCTCATTTTATTTGGAACAGTTTGAGGTTTTTATACGATTTTATCAATAATGCATCCCGGTTTTTTAAATCCCGGTCAAAGGTAAAATAATAACCTGGCTTAGCATCGTCACCGCTAAATTTCACTTGTTTCAACCGCGTTTTTTGCATGTAAAAAATTAATTTATCATGAAAGGGTATATCAGCCTCAGCAGGATGATATTGATAAAAATAAAGTGCTTGTCCCTTTGTAATAGTACCTATTTCTACGGCAGCTTCACGGAAATACTTATCCTCCATGTTTTCTAGCCTGTGGGGAAGAATAAACCAGCTAAAAGCCAATCTTACTACTAATAGGAGTGTAATAAATGGTATTAGCCTACTTGTTTTGAATCGCCAGATTATAAAAGTGATAAAAATGCTGATGAATAACAGAAAAATAATCTTGATATTCAGATAGTTTACGAAGCTCTGCAGATCAAAAAAGTATGCAGCGGGTATGCATAAACAAATAGCCAGAGCAAGAATAAGCAGGATTTGGTTAACTATTTTATCCATAATCGGAAGCCGTTCTCGGTAGGTATAATAGGCATGACTCCAAAGAATGAACAATAGGGGATACAGCATCATCAGATACCGTGGCCGTGTTATCGGTGATAGCCAGTATACCCAAATATTGGCTAAGAAAACAACAGAAATAAAGGTTAAAAAAGGATTTTGTTTTACTCCGCTTATAAAATCCTTATGGAAACAAAATAAAAGTAGCAGGCTTGCAGGGAATAAATGTCCGATATGTTCAAAAGGAAACTGGACTATATGTATTAAACTTTGGTAAAGTCCGAATTCTGTAGCTGTTCTTTTGCTGCTTTGATCCCAGATGGTACTGAAATAACCTTCAAGATTGGGGTTATACTGATAATAATTGTAAAAATAGGAGCCAATGATCAATAAAGAAACCAATCCGCTGGCAATATGCTGCCAACTGAATAATTTTTTAAAGTTTTTAGTGTAAGAAAGTACAGCAATGATTGTAAAGCCCTGAAATACGATGGAAGGAAGTCCTTTTGACAGAAACGTGATTGCTGTGATCACATAGGAAATCAAGAAAAGCAGGAACCAGCTCCTTCGTTGCAGGAAGAAATAGATTAGCATAAAGGAGACAAAGGTCAGCCAGGAGTAGAAAATATCAATATGCCCAAGCATTGAGTCATAGATCAGCATACGGCCATTGACCAGAAAAAGCATCCCGCTTAGTGCGGCAACTCTCTTGTCTTTAAGAAAATAACTGACAGACAGATAGATGCTGATTGCATATAAAAACATGGGAATGATAGCAGGGAGGCGTGTGGTAAATTCTGAATAGTTGCCGGTTAAAAGATAAAATCCTGCAAGTATCCAGTTATAAAACGGTGGTTTGTTGTAATAATATTCTGCACCCACAGTTGGGACTGAAAAGTTCTTGCTAATGATCATTTCAAGAGCCACATTTGCCCGTGTAGGTTCATCGGCAAAGAGTGGGAGGAGTCCGAGATTGATTAAAAAAGGAGGGATTGATAAGATGATAAGCACAAAGAATGTCTGGCCCGGGTACTTGATCAGGAAATTTTCCAGTTTTTGAATCATTAGGGGCAAAGATATAAAAGCAAAAGAGAGATTTGAATTATCAAACCTCTCTTTTGAATGCTAAACGAATTACTATATACTAGCCTGAACAATACCTGCCGCCGAAATGAAATTTGCAATGGCAAGATCCTGATTTAAATAATTAGAAGTGTAATCTGCTGCCGGCCCATTGATGAACATGCAGGTTTGACCTTTAATGGTATTAATTATTGTTTTCGTTAGTTCAACGGGTAGTGCAGGGCAGCCATGGCTTCTTCCTAAGCGTCCTGTTTGATTAACAAATGATTGACTCACATATTCGGCACCATGAACAACTACTGCACGATCTCTGGCATTGGTGTTGAAACCCTTATCCATTCCCTCAAGCTTCATGGAAAGTCCGTGTTTACCGAGATAGGTTTCACTCGTTACATAAAAACCAAGGCTGCTCTGATGTGAATTGGCTTGATTTGAAAAATTTGTTGCCATGTCTAGTCCGCTACCTTGCCCATGAGCAACAAGGGTATTGAATAATAGTTTGTTTTGCTTAATATCAACTATCCAAAGTCGTTTCAGACTACTTTTTTTACTAAAATCGATTATTGTAATTATTGCTTTTTCTTCAGATAGTAATTGTGTTTTTTTAAGATTATAATAACCGATCAATGCTTTTTTAAATACAGTCACATCTAATCCGCTTTCGGCAAGCTTTGCTTGAACATAAACAGAAGAAATATGCTGAGTGAAAAGTTCTCCATTGACAGATGTCTTGCCGACAGTTGCAATCGTGTTGACTTCTTTTGGTGTATCAAACAATTCTAACTCTGAATTGCTTGCTGAAACCCAGCCAATTGCAGGAATTGTTAAGCTTACTAGTAGGACTATAATTGACCAGATAGATGGTTTCTTCATAAATTCGATTTAGAGGTACAGTCTAAATAACGGCTTGCCTAATGAATTATTATTTTTAATAATCAGTTTTAATAGGAATTAAGTGCTTTTTTATTTTTACAAAGATACAATCTTCTGAACTAGCATATGTCACATAAAAGTCGAATTTAAATGCTGATAATGAGTGTATTAGAAATAAATACAACCTGTTTTGGATGATTGCCTTATGCAATAAAAACCTACTAAAAGATCTCAGCAGGACTATCAATTTAAAGTCGAAATATAAGTTCCTGGCTAAAATAACATAGTCCTCCCGATGAAAATCGTTGTCCTCCTGATGAAAATCAGGATCGTTGTCCTCCCGATGAAAATCAGGATCGTTGTCCTCCTGATGAAAGTCCTAGTCATCCTGACGAAAGTCAGGATCAGGATCAGGACAATAAATTCTTCCAGCTCACCATTTTGCCCAGTATAGTATCAAGGTCGGCAGCATTCACACGTTCCTGCTCCATGCTGTCTCTATGCCGGATAGTAACCGTATTGTCTTCCAGAGTCTGATGATCTACTGTGATACAAACCGGTGTTCCAATAGCATCTTGTCTGCGGTATCTTTTTCCAATTGAATCTTTTTCATCATACTGTAAATTGAAATCCAATTTGAGAAGGTCCATGATCTCACGTGCTTTTTCTGGTAATCCATCTTTTTTGGTTAGCGGAAATACCGCAGCCTTCACAGGAGCAAGGCATGGGTGTAAGTGTAATACAGTTCTTGAATCCTGCTTTTCTTCATTGCTTAGATCCTGCTCTTCATAAGCATTGCAAAGGGTTAGGAGAAACATTCGATCTAAACCAATTGAAGTTTCAATCACATATGGAATATAATTCTTGTTTTCAACAGTGTCGAAATATTGAAGTTTTTTTCCGGAGAATTTCTCATGCTGACTCAGATCAAAATCTGTGCGACTGTGGATTCCTTCAACCTCTTTAAATCCAAATGGGAATTCAAATTCAATATCTACAGCAGCATTTGCATAATGTGCAAGCTTTACGTGGTCATGAAAACGATATTTTTCTGCAGGTGTACCTACAGCAAGGTGCCATTTAAGTCTTGATTCTTTCCAGTGTGCATACCATTCCATTTCTGTACCTGGCTTGACAAAGAATTGCATCTCCATTTGTTCAAATTCACGCATCCGCATGATGAATTGCCTGGCTATTACCTCGTTTCGAAATGCCTTACCTATCTGTGCAATTCCAAATGGAATACGCATTCTTCCTGATTTTTGAACATTAAGAAAGTTCACAAATATTCCCTGGGCAGTTTCCGGACGCAGATATACTTCATCAGATCCTTCAGCCATCGCACCCATTTGGGTCGAAAACATCAGATTGAACTGCCTCACATCTGTCCAGTTTCTTGTTCCTGAAACCGGGCAAACAATTTCATGCTGTTCGATCAGCTCTTTCAATTTACTCAGGTCATCTGCAGCTAATGCTGCATCCATATCGGTTTGCAAGAGATCAGCTTTGTCTGATTTGCCATCCTTAATGTAACGTGTTATCTTATCTTCAATGAGATTATCTGCCCTGTACCGTTTCTTTGAATCCTTATTATCGATCATCGGATCAGCAAACCCATCAACATGCCCGCTTGCTTTCCAGATCTTGGGATGCATAAAAATAGCTGAATCGATACCAACAATATTCTCATTCAGCTGCACCATACTTTTCCACCAGTAGGTCTTAATATTATTCTTTAATTCAGATCCAAGCTGCCCGTAATCATATACTGCACTTAAACCATCATATATTTCACTTGAAGGAAATACAAAACCATATTCCTTAGTGTGAGAAACTACATTCTTAAAAAGTTCGTCCTTGTTTTTGCTCATAACATTGCAAAGATAGTATTGGAAATTAATTTTCCTCTGTTTAGTGATACGATTAAGTATTATCGCGTAAGTTTTATTGCCAAATTCATTTCAAACGAAGCGAGATCGCGTAAATTTTGATTGTATACTTTAATTTGAAAAAGGAGATTATCATTTACTCATTATCTCATTTACCAATTTGCTCATTTACTCATTATCTCATTTACCAATTTGCTCATTTGCTCATTTGCTCATTTGCTAATTATCTAATTTGCTAATTCTAAATACTAACTTTACAGCATGAGCATTGAAGTAGCAGATTTGTGTAAAACATATGGAAATCAAAAAGCAATTGATGGGATCTCTTTTAAGGCTCTTCCTGGTAGTGTTCTTGGGTTTTTAGGCCCTAATGGCGCCGGAAAATCTACTACCATGAAAATTTTGACTTGCTTTATTCCTCAAACATCAGGATCAGCCCATATTTGTGGTTTTGATGCGAGAACAGATTCAATGGAAGTCAGACGTCATATCGGCTACCTACCTGAACATAATCCACTTTATCTGGATATGTATGTAAGGGAAGCTCTTGGCTTTATCGGGGCAATTCACAAAATTGACCATCCTGAAAAACGGATCAATGATGTGATCGAACGATGTGGGCTAGGGGATGAACAGAACAAGAAACTTGGAGCCTTATCAAAAGGATATCGCCAGAGAGCAGGACTTGCACAGGCGATACTTGCTGATCCGAAAGTTCTGATTTTGGATGAACCTACATCCGGACTTGATCCGAATCAGGTAATTGCCATCAGAACCCTGATCAAAGATCTTTCCAAAACAAAAACAGTTGTACTTTCCACTCATATTATGCAGGAGGTAGATGCAATTTGTGAAAATGTGATCATCATTAACAAGGGTAAAATAGTTGCTGACGACACATTAACTGGTCTCAGATCAAAGCATAACAATAAAAGTCTGGAGAACATCTTTATTGAACTTACTGGTTCACATGTTCACCAAGCTGAAATTATTTAGTTAAAATTGTTCCCAATATTAAAAATCAAATCAAGCTAAGTGATCAGTATCCTTTTAAAAGAAATTAGCGGGTTTTTTACTTCATGGGTTGCCTATATGATTATGGCCGCTTTCATGCTGGTAACAGGCCTTTTCCTTTGGGTTTTCCCCGATTCCAGTATTCTGGATTATGGTTATGCTGGTTTGGATAGTTTTTTCAATATCGCACCCTATTTATTTATTTTCCTGATTCCTGCAATAACTATGCGCTCACTTGCAGAGGAGAAGAAAGATGGCACATTTGAGCTTTTAGCAACTCGGCCGCTCAGCGACTGGGATATTTTATTTGGTAAATTCCTTGCTTGTTTGGTGATTGTTATGCTTACCCTTCTGCCAACGCTGATTTATTATATCAGCGTATATCAGTTAGGAATAACCAAGGGTAATATAGATACTGGCGCAGTGATTGGTTCTTATATTGGCTTGGTTTTATTGGGATCAGCATTTACTTCAATTGGCCTTTTTACCTCCTCTTTAGGCAATAATCAGATCATCGCATTTACAGTGGCCTTATTCCTTTGTTTCTTTTCATTTAGCGGATTCGATTCGATCAGCTCTATCATCTCTTTGCAGGGAATGGCAAGTTTTCTTACTGGGATAGGAATTAATCAGCATTATCAATCAGTTAGCCGAGGTGTTCTTGATACGCGTGACTTGATCTATTTTCTGAGTTTTACAGCTTTA
>JBIIWE010000059.1:0-8868 GCA_044339075.1 Daejeonella sp.
TCCCCGTATACAAACAGCTGGCAACATCTTTATTTAAAAGATGTTTGTCGCCCATAATATTTACAATGAATTCATAGACTAATTGTGCGGTTGCACAGGCACCGGTGGTCCACAGACGGTAATCTTCAAAGCCTTCAGGTTCCAGATGGTGGTCGATCATTACTTTTTTTGCCTTGGATTCACGAACATAAACACCCAATTCATTGATCCGGACGAGCGCATTGAAATCAAGACAGAAAATTAAGTCTGCATTGGCTACGTATTGTTTTGATTCTTCCTGCTGCTCAGTAAAAATAATCACTTCAGAATTATTGGGGATCCAGTGTAAAAAACTTGGATAATCGGTAGGGGTAATCACTTTTACATGATGACCTTTTTGGATCAGATAAGTATATAAACCCAAGGAAGATCCCATTGCATCACCATCCGGTTTGGGATGTGTTGTAATTACAATGTGCTTAGGTTTAGTTAAAAACTCTTTTAAATGGATTATTTCCAGCATGTATAATCAAAAGGAACGCAAAGCTATTAAAAATACTGATTTTCAAAGGCTGATTTTTTAAAATCCTTTTGCCTTTGATTTATTAGCTGTATTTTTGCACCAATTTTCAAATAATAAGATGGCAACGAACAGAACTTTTACAATGATTAAGCCCGATGCTGTAGCCAATGGCCACTCCGGAGCTATTTTAGATGATATTATTAAGAGCGGATTTAAAGTTATAGCTTTAAAATACACCCGTTTGAGCAAGGATATTGCAGGACAGTTTTATGCTGTACACAGTGAGCGCCCTTTTTACAATTCGCTAGTCGACTTTATGTCTTCAGGTCCGATTGTAGCTGCTATTCTTGAAAAAGACAATGCAGTTGAAGATTTTCGTAAACTGATTGGAGCTACTGATCCATCAAAGGCTGATGCTGGAACTATCCGTAACAAGTATGCAAAATCAATTGATGCGAATGCGATACACGGATCTGATTCAGATGAAAATGCGCAGATAGAAGGAAGCTTTTTCTTCACCGCATTCGAGCGTTTCTAAGAGAACCTTACAATTGCCCTGAAATGAGCTATTTTACGCTTGTTCAGGGCGATTTTATTCAAAAATTGAATGAAGATATTACAAAGCCGTTACCTGATATTTTTTCTGGTGATGCTCATCGTTCCCGGTGCGGTTTCCTATTTTGGAGGATGGGATCGTACTTTTGATTATTTATTTATACTGAAGGCATTTTCTATAGCTTTCTTCATTACCGTTCTGTACTATCTCCTGGTTAAGAATTATAGCGAACGGGGGAAATAGTTTACAGGAATATTATCTCATCGATAATACTGGTTCCTGCACGTTCATTCATTTTTTCAATGATGTTTGAGCGCATCATCATCAATTCATTTTTAATTACCGCAGACTCCATCCTGATGAATAATTTACGATCGCGGATAAAAATATCTTTGGTCCGGTTAGCAACAGCTTTACCCATCATTTCTGGCCAGGCTACGATCAATGAGGTTTCATCAAACTTCCTTCTCAGCTTATAAACCTGAAGCATCTGCTCTATTGCATCCTTTAATGATCTGTCGTTTGTACGCCCCATGTTCTTTATCACTTATTTTTTGGTCTTCAACTCCAATTAAACAACAATATTCCCTTTTTCAATATCAAAAATAGTAACTGGAACATCCAGTTCACTGAAAATGGCTTCAATTCTTCTTCTGCTTGTGTCTGTGATAAAAATTTGTCCGAAATCCTTATCTGAAACCATTTTCATCAACTTGGTTGTTCGGGCATCATCCAGCTTGTCAAAGATATCATCGAGCAGCAGCAAAGGTTCGAAGCCTTTCTTCCTGTATAGGAATGTATATTGTGCAAGTTTCAGGGCTATTAAAAATGATTTTTGCTGTCCCTGTGATCCGAATTTTTTCAATACCATCCCATGTATGGTGAAATTCAGTTCATCTTTATGAATTCCGCTTGAAGTACGCTCCAGAATACGATCGCGCTCCAGGTTCTTTTTCAGGATTTCAGAAAAGTCGTTCAGCAGTAAAGGGGAATCATATACCAACTCCACTTGCTCAGCATCCTCACTCAGGTATTGATAGTGCTTGTTGAAGATCTCTGTAAATTCAATCATAAAGGCCTTTCGCTTCTCGAAGATCTTATTTCCGGAAAGGATGAGCTGATCATCATAGATCTCCATTAATGCCATATCATATCTCCCTGAAATGGCGATCTGCCTTAATAGGGCGTTTCTGTTCATCAGGCTCTTGTTGTAGCTGATCAATTCATCTAGATATTGGCTATCTGTTTGGGAGATGACATTGTCAATGAATTTTCTTCTTTCTTCGCTACCTTCTATGATCAGACTGATATCATTTGGGGAGATCATGACTAAAGGGAAAATGCCGATATGATCGGCCAGGCGTAGATACTCCTTTTTATTTCGCTTGAATTTCTTCTTTTGAGCACGCTTTAATCCGCAAAAGATCACTTCATCATTCTGGTCTTTTTCAAATGTTCCCTGAATCATAAAAAGATCTTCTCCCTGACGAATCTGCTGACTGTCGATGGGATTGAAATAACTTTTGCAAAGAGAGAGATAATGGATAGCATCAAGGATATTGGTCTTCCCTGCACCATTGTTTCCTGTAAAGGCATTGACCGTATCTGAAAACACTAATTCAGCTTCAGAATAATTTTTGAAATTTATTACGGATAATTTTTGGAGCCACATATTGATGCCTATACTGAACGCTAATCAGCAAATTTACTCTTTTCGTTTCTTTAAGTTCGTAAAACTCAATGTTTTTTAGTTGATCAAAATCTAAATATTTTTTTAACAAAAAACCCTCCCCATAAACGTATATCAATAAAAACGAGTGCATTTTTAAAGATCTCAAAATCATCCCAGCCATATTTAGCCATATCTTTATTAAAAAAAATCAAACTCTCTGATTTAAAAGTTGATACTTAGTCTGAAAAATGTATTTTTGCGGGATTGTTTAAGTGAGAGGGTTTACAATTTTTAAAATACCAATGTCAAAAGATCTAAAAGATAACAGTACAGAAACAGGCAATGAGCTTGGAAACACAGGCAAATTTGTACAAGAAAATGCAAAGAGCTTAGCCGTAATTAGTGGTGCCATCATAGCCTTAGTGCTTTTATACGTTGGTTACCAGAATTTCTATCTTGCTCCACGCGCAGAGAAAGCGGCTAATGAAATGTTTAAAGCGGAAGAATATTTAGCTGCCGACTCGCTTAAAGACAGAGCGATATCAGGCGATGGTTCTTATCCCGGCTTTGAAAAGATCGTAGAGGAGTATTCAAATACCAAATCTGCCAATCTTGCCAATGCATATTTAGGTGGCTTATACTTACAGAAAGGTGAGTTTCAAAAAGCAACTGACGCATTGGGTAAATACAGTAGCACAGGAAGTCCAATCATTGATCCTTTAGTTCTTGGAATGTTAGGCGATGCTTATAGCGAACTAAAAGATTATTCAAAAGCAATAACTTTTTATAAGAAAGCTGCTGACAAAAGTAAAAATTCATTTACTAGTCCGCTTTTCCTTAAAAAGCTAGGTTTAGTTTACGAGGAGCAAAAAGATTTTAAATCTGCTGCTGATGCTTACAATAAGATCAGAACTGACTTCCCTGAAAGCGCTGAAGCAGCCTCTGTTGATATCTACATTGCACGTGCAGAAGCACAACAATAAAAATATTTTCTCAAATGGCTGTTACCTGAATATCTGGTAACAGCCATTTATTATTTTCAGCCATGGCTACTATCCTAAAGAGTTTATCAGATTTCTCTCATATTGATGTTCCTTCAGCGGAGTCATACAAATTTGGGATTATTGTTTCTCAATGGAATGCTGCGGTAACAGGAGCATTATATGAAGGTGCTTATTCCTCCCTCTTGAAACATGGTGCTCTGGAAGAAAATATTATAACAATCAAGGTTCCCGGAAGTTTTGAGCTGACTTCGGGGGCAGATATTTTACTTAGCTCTAAAAACCTGGATGCTGTTATTTGTCTTGGATGTGTGATACAGGGAGAAACCCCGCATTTTGGCTTTATTTGCAATGCAGTTGCCAATGGAGTAACAAAAGTTTCAATCAAACATACTAAACCGGTGATCTTTGGCGTATTAACAACAGATAATTTGCAGCAGGCTCTTGATAGAGCAGGAGGCAAACACGGTAATAAGGGTGAAGAAGCAGCGGTTACTGCAATAATGATGGCAGGAATAAAGCCTTCATTGGATCTTTAAAATATTTTGATTATTGGAGTTAATTCAATAATTTTAAAAAAAAAGCAAGAATGAAAAAAGTAGTTATCGGCATGATAGCCTTATTTATAGCCACAACAGTATTACAGGCATGTTCCTCAAAACTATGCCCTGCATATGGAACTTATCCAAAGTCAAGACGTTAATTCTTCATTTTTTCATTAATTCAATTTGACCTGAATCTGACCGGTCAGTCATCCTCTTTTGATACTTTTGATCTTTATTTAAAAAGGTGTTTTACCATGAACTGGATTCCATTAACTAATCTCGAGCAATTAAACGGTATAGGTGATGCTGAAGGATATAGCGTAATTTTCAAGCATAGTACTCGTTGCTCCGTCAGTATGATGGCAAAAAAGAGATTTGAGCATGACTGGGATGCGATTCCTGAATCAACCTCAGTGTACTTTCTTGATCTGATTAGTAATAGGGAAGTCTCCAATGCCATTGCACAGAAATTCAGTGTACATCATGAATCTCCTCAGCTTCTTCTGATAAAAAATGGCGAATGTATTTACGAAACATCGCATGGAGAGATCTCTGCAGAAGATCTTGCAGAACAGATTGCCTGATCAGGTATAAAAATAGAAAACTATTCTCTCTGGTCTTTTTAATCCTGAAAGTTAAAGCTGATGTTTTGAATCAGATCGGGGTGGAGGCTCTTTGCAACCGGGCAATTTCTAGCGGCTCTTTCCAAAATTAATTGTTGCTTTTCGGAATATCTGATATCAGGAAAGTTAAAGCTGATCTGAATTTCACTGACCCTTCTTGGCTCTGCTGCCATTATTTTAGTTATTGAGCAGGTGCTACCGTCAATTTCAATTCCATGTTCCCTGGCTGCAATTCCCATGATCGTGAACATACAGCTTCCCAAAGAAGCCGACATGAGGTCGGTTGGTGAAAATGCTTCACCCTTGCCCTGATTGTCAAGCGGTGCATCAGTAATTAGTTCATTTCCAGATAAGATATGTTTTGCTTCAGTCCTAAGGTCGCCCAGGTAGGTGGTTTCAATGGTTGCCATTTTGCAGATCGTAATTGAGTTAATTATCAAAAGTAAAAATTTTTGAGGGTATGTCAATCATTTTTAAGATTCCCCGGCAGAATAACACTCCAATGTCAAAATATTAGAACGCTGTATTTGACACCCAAATCTTCCCAAAATTCTTTACTTTTGCTTCATGATCGAATTACCGGTTATCCCAGTTAATCAAATGCAGCGCAAGCCAAACTGGCTTCGTGTTAAACTTCCAGTTGGAAAAGAGTACGCTCATGTTCGCAACCTGGTAGATACCCATAAACTTCATACTATTTGTGAGAGTGGTAATTGCCCTAATATGGGTGAGTGCTGGGGTGCAGGTACAGCTACATTTATGATACTTGGAAATATCTGTACTCGTTCATGTTCTTTTTGTGCTGTTGCAACCGGCAGACCATTAGCGGTGGATACTGATGAGCCAAACCGTGTGGCCAATTCGGTGAAGTTAATGCAGGTGAAGCATTGCGTGATTACCTCCGTTGACCGTGATGATCTGAAGGATGGTGGTTCTACTATCTGGGCTGAGACCATCAATACAATCAGAAGGGAAAGTCCCGGTACTACTTTAGAGACTCTCATTCCTGATTTTAGGGGTATGTGGGATAATCTTGATCGCCTATTAGCAACCCGTCCTGAAGTGGTTTCACATAATCTGGAAACTGTTCGCCGTTTAACCAAAGAAGTAAGGATTCAGGCAAAATATGACCGTAGTTTGGAATGTCTTCGCAGGATCAATGAAGCCGGATTAAGAACAAAATCAGGCATTATGCTTGGATTGGGAGAAACGGAAGAAGATGTTCTGGAAGCAATGGCAGATCTGCTTGCAGTTGGTGTTCATATCTTAACCTTAGGACAATACCTGCAGCCATCACGGAGTCACCATCCTGTTATCGACTGGATCACTCCCGAGCAGTTTGAGAAGTACAAGCATGTCGGACTGGAGATGGGGTTCAAATATGTAGAAAGCGGACCATTAGTACGTTCTTCTTATCATGCAGAAAAACACCTGTTCGATTTTTAATTTTAGTTTAAATTCATTGTTTTCCGGTTAAAATTAAAATCTTGTCAAATTTGCTAGTTATAAATTAGAATGGGAATTTATTAACGTTTTTAAAAGCATGGACCCTGTTTTATCAAAATTATAGGATAGGCAAAATGAGGTTCTGGCCTTCGCCAGATCCAATAGCTATCGGATGACAATGCATTTTGTAATGATGGAGTAGATCCTGAATTCGTCAGGATCGCTTGTCTCAAAAAGCACCTGTAATGATACCAATCAGATTCCGGCGAAGGCCGGAATCTCCCTATTCCACACCATGGGCTGTCAACCGATAGCTATCGGTTCCAGGAAAGCTGGAACCTACTAAATCTTTAGGAAATTCCATTTCAAGCTTTCCACGGACACAAGTAGTTTAAATTTCTAATACCGTCTGAAAAATGCCAGCCTCAAAAATTTTTATTTTACTGAACACTAGTATATTTTTTTATTAATTCAGGAATCTGTTCAGTGATATATCTGGGTGGAATAGAATTCATTTGAATTAATTGATCTCCCGCTGCTCCATGAATATAAGCAGCCAACATCGCAGCATCCCTTGCTGGGTAGGATTGTGCTAAAAATGAAGTGATCATTCCGGTCAAAATATCACCCATACCACCCACTGCCATTCCTGGATTTCCGGTAGAGTTGATTAAAATATCTCCATTCGGTGTAAAAATGAAGGTATACTGATTTTTCAGGAGGATGATCAGATTAAATTCTTTTGCTTTTTTCAGAGCCAGATTTACGCGATCCCACCAAGATTTGGATTGGCCAAAAAGACGGTCGAATTCTTTAAGATGCGGACAAATAATACAATCTTTAGGCAGCTTCTTAAGCAATTCAGGATTCGCAGCTAAAATAGTAATCGCATCTGCATCAATTACAATAGGGCAATTATAGAAATCTAGCACTTGTTCAAGGAGGTCCCTAGCCTCTTTCCCTATGCCTAAACCTGGCCCAATGGCTATGGAAGTATATTTTTCAAGCGACTTACCTGAAATGAGTTCAGCCCTGGGTAAGATCATCACTTCAGGAGCATAGCAATTTAATGCACTAAAGCCATTTTCAGGGATACATGCCGTGCTGAGTCCTGCACCTGAATGAAGGCAGGCATCTGCGCAAAGCAAGGCAGCCCCCATAGTCTCAGTATAACCAGCAATGATCAGGGCGTGACCGTATGTTCCTTTGTGGCTGAATGCTTTTCGGGGTTTAATGCTATTTCTGATGTCTTTTTCTTCGATATACTTCCAAGGACCACCTTGTGATTGAATGAAATGCTCATCCAGTCCGATCTCCACAACTTTAAATCGTGCACATGCATTCGCAGATTCGGGGAAGAAGAAATTTATCTTCGGCCTTTGAAAACAGATACAAAGGGATGCTTTTAAAATGCAGGCATTTGGGTCAATGGGGCCTTCAGATGGCAATCCTGTAGGAATATCTACAGCAATCACCTTTTTTTGAAGCCGATTGAGATGTATGACGAGTGATTCCAAATCACCCTGTATCGCTTTGTTCAGTCCGGAACCAATTAAAGCATCAATAATTATCTCCGCATTTTCTTCAGGAAAGACATCTGTTTGTGTGATTTCAATTATGGAAATTCCTGTCAATTTCAGACGATCAAGGTTGGCTGTAAAATCAGGGCTTACCTTTGCTGAATACCGGGCGATCTTAACAGAAATCCGGTTGTATGCATTCTCTTTTAATAAACGTGCAATTGCTAGTCCGTCACCCCCATTATTGCCAGTCCCGCAGTAAACACTAATTTCCATATCACTAGTGGGAAATTCTTCCTTAAATGCTTTTACAAATGCATTGGATGCCGATTCCATAAGATCGAGCGAACTGATGGGTTTAGTTTTAATAGTAAAAGCATCTGCTTCCCTGATTTGGGAAGACGTGAGTAGCTGAAGCATGTACTAAATTACGGAAAAGGAGGATTAAATAAATGATATTTGGAAGGAAATAGGTGTATTGATTGTATTTGTGTTAGGAGTCTGAAGACTCCTATTCATTGGCAATCCGTAGAGACGCTGCGCTAAACTCTACGGACAGTATAAAGTCTGAGACTCCTATTTATTGGCAATCCGTAGAGGCGCTGCGCTTAACTCTACGGACAGTATGGACAGTATGGCTTAGTTTAGCTCTTGCATGATTGCATTGGCTGAACACATTAAAATTCAACAATAAATCCGATGGTAGGTGTAAACTGGGCTTCATCATTTTTTAATAAAGTTGGTATTGCATTACTACCATTTGCTTTAATCAATGAACCATCAGTTGTAGCAAATGCATTATTGTCCGCAGTTCTTTTAAACGTGTATGTTGGTACTGCAACGCTTTTTGCAGCATACCAATTGTTTACATCTAAAAACAAATCAATGGTGGTATTCTTGAAATTCCATTTCTTGTCTATACGAATATCACTGCCATTATAGCCACCTAATCGAAGTGTGTTCAATTTTGTGAAATCAAATATTCCTTGTCCTTGAGATAAAT
>JBIIWE010000530.1:0-8842 GCA_044339075.1 Daejeonella sp.
ATTACATGTCGGACAATCGTCCGAAGCCTCGGGTGGCCTTTGTAGTGCAGCGTTGCGGCCGCGAAGTGAATGGCGGCGCAGAATCACTTTGCCTCCAAATTGCCGTACAAATGGCGCAACACTGGAGCACCGAAATCTTGACGACGTGTGCGCTCGACTACGTCACGTGGAAAAATCATTTTCGCGAAGGTGACGATCCGTGCGGTCACACCACGATCCGAAGATTCCAAGTCTCCGTTGAGCGGGACAACGACTCTTTCAACCGACTATCCGCTAGGCTTCAACCCAAGCAACGACTCTGTTCCCTTGCAGAACAGACAGAGTGGATGGCAGCTCAAGGTCCGAACTCCCCAACCCTGACTGCCTTTATTCGAGAAAACCGGGATCACTACGACGCATTTATCTTTTTCGGCTACCTCTATGCGACCACCTTCGACAACCTGCCTCTCGTGGCGGATAAGGCTTGGTTGGTCCCGTGCGCACATGACGAGTGGCCAATTCATTTCACGATGTTCGACCGGCTCTTCGCCCTACCGCGTGGATTTATTTTTAATACTATCCCCGAGCGTGACTTCGCCCGTGAACGTTTTTTCCACCTCGAACTTGAAGGGCCGGTTGCAGGTGTGGGCGTAGAACCACCTTTAGATGTTCGTCCCCTTCGCTTTCGCGAGAAATTCGGAATTACTGGCCCGTTTCTCTTATACTGCGGACGGATCGACATATCCAAAGGCTGTGGCGAAATGCTTGAAGCCTTTCTTGAGTGGAAACGTCAGCACGCGTTGCCCCACCAACTCGTTTTGATCGGCAAGGCAGTCATGCCCGTCCCAAGCCATCCACATATCGTCTCATTGGGTTTCGTAACCGAAGCCGACAAATGGGATGCGATGGCAGCTTGTGACTGGCTCCTAATGCCGTCGATCTACGAAAGTCTATCCCTCGTACTGCTGGAAGCTTGGGCAGTCGCCCGCCCTGCGCTGGTCAATGCCAAATGCGCTGTTCTTGACGATCATTGCAAGCGCAGCAAAGCGGGCCTTGCGTTTCATGACTGGGATGAGGCGTGCGCTGCTGTTAAAATTTCCGCAGGCCTCGAGATGCTTCAAATGGGGAAAAACGGCCAACGTTACGTTTCTGATAACTACACTTGGGAAACAATTTGCCGTCATTACCAGGGAATCACGATTCGGAGTTCAGCCTCAGGTTTGGAGGCATCTATTGTTCCAACGGAAGAATTAGCAGAGTATTGAGCTTCCTCATTTGCTAGAGAAAAGCTCGATCATCTTCCGTGCTAGACATTAACACGCTGAAAATTACCGAGGTCGTGCGCGGCGAGGACCTACGCCAGACCACTTTTTGCCAACTCTTAATTTACCGAGCCTTAAACTATCGTGCGCCCACCTTTTATCACTGCCCCTTGCTCACCGATGAACGCGGCGTGCGCTCAGCCTATCGCCATGACGCGCTCGCTCTGCGCACCCTGCGCACCGCCGTCCGGGCGGCAATCGGATCGTGATCGAGGCGGAAACTTGGAGTCCATTCGAAGAGCTCGGTTTCGCGGACGATCGTCTGCTGTCGCTCCATCTGACCGGCATCACCTTTCGCTGACGGGGTCGCCAGCCAAATAGTGGTTATCTTGCGCATAAATTCGCCGCCCCATACCAATCCAATTTACTATGAGTAATACCGATAAAACTCATGGCTATTTAATATTCCTTCGAGCCAATGCACTCGCTATTGCGCTGATATCTGCGAATATACTTTATTTAATAGTCTACCTTAATCATCCGGCATTGCCGACGAAATCATCACCACAGCCAAATGGTTGGTGGGGATGGTTTGATCAGGGAGAATACTACAAAACGACGTTAAACTTGGCTGCCGGAGAGCTGAAGCCAAGTACCTATTGGTACGGTTACCCGATACTCGGAGCTCTCTTTTACCGCATCCTACCACTGCATCCGTTTTTAATCCCGAATTTAGCCATTTTTTGCGTTATCCTCACCGCATTCTATCGGGCTTCTCGCAGTTTCTTAGGTGAGATTGAATCCGGTGTTGTTAGTGTATTAATAATAGCCGCGACTCCTTTCTTGCTAAGAGATGTTCTAGTCACCCCTTGGAACACGATACCAATCCATGGTTGCTTTTGCTTGATGGCTACTTGGATAGTATTTGAAAAAATAAGTCTTCGCAAGCTGATGCTCAGTGCGCTTTTTGTTGGGTACGGCCTCTATTGCCGACCTTCCGATGCTTTCTTCTTAGCGCTGCTTTATGGGATCGGTGTTCTTTGCCTGCCGATTTGGCGCGACCGAATCATTTCAATTTTCGCGATAGGTTTAAGTTGCGCCTTTTTTCTCTCAGCAACTCTGCTAGTAAACCTCCACCTTTTCGGTGCGTGGTTACCACCTTACATAAATGTAGTTAAGGCAGTTGGCTTTGATTGGACGAACCTTGGGTTCAAAATTTATCAATTATTCATAGACGGATCAGTTCTCACCGGAAATGCCGCATTATACCCATCCAGTGAAATCTCTGGCATCCTTAAGCTTGCACCGTGGCTCCTGCTTTCGCTCCCCGGTTTAGTAGCTCTTTCCCTTAAAATCGGGTGGCGTTTCGGCGCCTTTCTTTTTTGTGCATTAGCATATTTGACATTCTATTTGGGCTTCAATCCTGTCGGCAACGCTGCTCATTTTTGGTCTTACGTTTTATATCACTATTTTTGGATTCTTCTGCCGTGGGCTGGGCTGGCTACGTATGCCACGTTACGTTTGGCTCCGAAGGTACTCAGCCCAAGATTATTTGTTTGTCTTGCGATAATTCCCGCTATTGGAGTTTTTTTCATTTCATTCGAAACAAGAGTGCGTGACGTCGTTTTGATTGACGGTGCTCGTACAGTGGTACGAATGACAGAATCCTCCTCTCCATTGGTCGGAGCCGATATCACCCAAGTAGATAGCGAATGGGCTATTCGTCTAACTTATGGTACCGGAGCTCGCATGCCAGGGCTTAGAATCTTTCCAGCCGGCGCCGCAAACCAAAATTACACTGTCGCCGGCAAGGAACTATTGGTCGATCTTTTCGCTGACGGTAAGAAGTTGCTGCCTTGGCAAGATTACGTAATCTCTCAGAATTCGGGGTGCATAAACATTCTGTTTATGAATCGCGCCGTGCGTGAGACTAGCGCGAAGATACTGTTCATTGTTTTTAAGCAAATTCCCGCAGCCAAGATTACACATGTGGAGACGCTTAGCCTTGCGTGGTCACCGGGCAGAGCTTTGAAGCGAATTTTTTCGCATATAGATCCAGCAACAGACGATCCAACTCCGAGCGAACCAATACTTGTGCGCCGCGGAAGCCATTTGAGTGAGGGGGATTGCGCGGCTTTACTCAGTTATGGATGGAGCGTTCCGGAGAAAGGCTTCACATGGACCGATGGCCAGAAAAGCATACTCCAATTCTCAATCGAAAAAGGCGATCTTCCTATTGATGTCATTCTAAAAGGGAACACCTTCGGATTTCAGGATACGACTGTATATATCGAACAGAAAGAATTAGTTGAAATCACTGGCGACTATTCAACGACTTCGTTCGAGCGGACGCTACACCTCGCTCCTAAAGATTTTGAAGCCGCAGGTACGGTGAAACTCAGATTTGAAAACCGCCGAGCCAAAAGCCCAGCCTCGCTCGGGATGAATACAGACAGGAGGATGCTTGCAATTGCCTTACGGGAGGTGCTATTTAAGTAATCAAAATAATGAAAATTGTAATTATTATACCTGCATATAACGAAGAACAGACGATTGCCGCCACAATCGAAGATTTTTATCACGCTGCGCCCAGTAACGAAATTATCGTTGTGGATAATAACTCGAAGGATGCGACTTTCGACATTGCCACAACTACGCTACAAAAACTACGAGCCGCCGGCCGGGTCATCATCGAGAGAGAACATGGAAATCTAATGCCGTCCGCAGAGCCTTTATGGATACTGATGCGGATATATATATAATGGTCGATGCTGACTGCACTTATAGTGCGGCAGACCTGAAGAAATTGTTAGAACCCGTGCTCTCCGGGAACGCCGACATGGTAGTGGGCGATCGCCATGCAACAGGTGATTATGCCAAGGAGAATCGCCGACGATTTCATAACTTTGGCAATGAATTAGTCCGTCAATTGATTAATAGGGCTTTCGGTTCGAGGCTCAATGATATACTCTCGGGATATCGCATTTTTTCGGGTAGATTCGTGAAGAACTTTCCGATTCTCTCCGCTGGCTTTGAGCTAGAAACTGAACTCACGCTTCACGCTCTAGACAAGCGTTTTCGCATAGTGGAAATACCGATTTCGTACCGAGATCGTCCAGTTGGAAGCAAATCAAAGCTGAACACATTCCGGGACGGGTTCAGGGTAGTCAGAACGATATTCTCAATCCTTCGATTCAACCGACCATTTCTCTTCTTTGGAGCCACTGCACTCTTGTTTGGATTGGCCGGTGTACTTGTTGGATCAACTCCTGTGATTGAGTTCTATGAGACAAAACGCATTTTGCATTTACCGTCGGCAATCCTCGCGACAGGGCTCATGGTCTGCAGTTTGGTTACTATCTCCATTGCCCTAATTCTTGATATGGTCGCGCGCCAAAACAGATTCGCGTTCGAACTGCAATTACTGCAGCGGTAAGGCCTTGGGCACGCTAGAGCAGTATGCGTTAAGATCTGCTTCAAATTAAAGTCGAACACCGTCGAATTTAAGACCTCGCAATCACAACTGTTCCGGCCGGAAATCGGCCCTTTTTCACTGAACATTGTTGAACCGATTTACAACGGATTCCTGATTTTTAGAACTATCCATCTAGGTCAAAACGACACCAATAAAATATGGGCACAAAGGATTTCAACACTCTCGATGTCATTATTTCGCGTTGGCGCCTCGGTAAAGTTCGCGCCTTTATTGAAAAAGGAGACTCGGTTCTTGATTTTGGTTGTGGCCATCAAGCTTTCTTCCTTCGTTCGGTCCAACCCTTGCTCAAGGTCGGAATCGGCCTAGACTACGATGCCTTGAACGATCAATTGGCGCCGAACATAGAGATACTGAATAAAACATTTGTTGACCACCTCGATTTTCCCGACGGTATATTCGACAAAATCGTGATCCTCGCTGTCGTTGAACATCTCGCATTTGATCTGCGAGGACGTCTCTTTGATGAATTTAACCGAATCTTGCGTCCTGGAGGAAAGGTTATTCTAACCACTCCTACACCAGCAGCACGCCCTCTATTGGAATTTCTCGCATTCAAATTGAAGATCATCTCCTCACCTGAAATCGCCGACCACAAACACTACTATAGTCAGGCTGATTTGCAATCGCTCGCAGCGGAGCACGGGTTCGATTTCTTCTCTTACTCGACGTTTCAAATGGGCCTAAACTGCATAGCGGTGCTTGCAAAGGCACCGCAACCTCGACGCACTAATACCTAAAGCAAATCAGTCTCGATGTGCAGAGCTCATTATTTTTTTCTCCACATACCGAAAACTGCCGGTTCGTCGTTGCATAGACTGCTGGAACAATCAGCCGGGCCCTATCTGCACCTGCAGCGGTCGCATGAGTTGCATTGGCCCCCATCCGCAATTTGGCGGAAATTCAGGGGATTCGGAGGCCATATCGGCTGGGCGGACGCCCAGCGAAATGGATTTCTGGATGGGTTCGCCTTTACCTTCCTCCGGGATCCCGTTGAGCGGGTCCTCTCTCAATACTCCTTTTCCCAGGATGAATCGCACGGCAACCTAACCGAAGCGGTGCTCGCGCGGAACCTTGAACTAAAGCAACTCTTGCGGAATAGTATGGGGCGATTGGGTCCCTATTGGAACGCACAAACGTTTATGCTAAGCGGACTGGATAACACCGAAACGAGGCCGGAAGCCCACCTAGAATCCGCCATGAAAAACCTCGATGAACTGAACTTCGTCGGCACCCTCGAGACCTTCCAAGACGACTGCGTCAAATTGATCGATCTGCTCGGTGGCGAAAGACGCAGAGAAATTCCCCATGAAAATCGGACCCTTAAGAAACAAAGCCGAGAGGCATTTGACCACGAAACTGTCGCGCTTTTGGAAGAATCCCAAGCGATGGATCAGATCCTCTACCATCGGGCCCAAGAATTAAGAGCCAAATGCAAAGCGATGCCATTGCAGCGCGATGGCGTCGTGCTCGCCGGGTGGCCAGTACCCTCGCAAATGAGCGGGACGCAAGAAGCGGAAATTACCGGAGTCGAAGTCCGAACCCCAACGGGCGGTCCGCTCTCCCCCGGCGTGGAAGCGGAGGTTATTATCCGGTGGAACGCAGCGAAGACGCTCGCGGACATCATTGTGGGATTCCGCATCGAGGATGCCATTGGCAATCTTATCGCCGGCACGAATACGTTCCTCTTAACCCAACGTACTTTCTCGACCGCGGCCGGACAGGCGAGTCTTGTGTTTAAGTTTGTCCTCACCATGGGCGCCGGGCGTTATGCCATCGATGCTGTGATCCACCGTGACCATCAGGACATTTGCAGCGTAAAATCGGCCGCGATCTTTGAGGTGGCTACACCCGTCACACCCTATCGGGAAGGAATGGTTGATGTTATGGCGCAATCGTACGTTGCGCTGAATTCCGCACTCAAGCCGCTCCCCGAGCCTGCTGCGCGCCGCGTTATGCTCAGCGTCGACCTAAGCCAACCGCCTACAGTGGGAGCCAGCGAAATCCAATTGTCCATCCGGTTGATCAACCAAAGCGACTGCGTACTTTCCAGCAGCGAGAAAGGCTCCGTGTTCGCGAGCTATCATTGGCTTTCTGCTGACAGATTACACCAGGTAAACGATGGCTGGCGCAGCAGCTTGCCGACTGATGTGTGGCCTAATGAAAGTGTCTGCTTTCCGGTGCGCGTCCTGCCGCCCCCGACCTTCGGTCGATGGTTCTTGCAGCTGAGGCTCGTGCAGGAAGAAGTTCGCTGGCATGAGGGCCCGGGCTATGAAGGCGCAACTCCCCCGGATCTGCTTGTCGAATATCGAGCCGATGGGGAAATTCTATTTCGCTCCGCCGTCTAGGCGATTATTCAATCGAGCGACCAGTTCGCCGTGGCTGAGCAAAGCGAAATCATCGGCGAGATCGATTATCTTGTTGTCTAACCTTCACGCATTCCCGTTTCTTTTCTCCCAATCATGGTCGAAAACCTTCGAAGTTCAGATGGAAATAATCCCATGGTAATTAGTGTTTCAGGACTCAGTAAGTCGTACCGAATCTGGGAAAGCCCGGCAAAGAGACTCCGCGCTTGGTTAATGGAAGGTGCCTTCCATCTTGCGTCGCGGTTTTTGCGGGACGACAGCAAAATCGCCAGGTATCTTGGACGGCAGCTGTATATTGGTTTTCGGGAAATCCATGCCCTCCGCCAAGTCTCGTTGCAAATTGGCCGGGGCGAGGTGGTGGGTATCATCGGTTACAATGGCTCCGGGAAATCCACCCTCCTGCAGATCCTGGCTGGAACTTTGACCCCATCGAGCGGCCGCGTGGAAGTAAATGGACGAGTCGCGGCATTATTGGAGCTCGGTTCGGGGATTAACCCTGAATTCACCGGCCGGGAAAACATTTTCCTGAGCGGAGCTATTTTGGGGTTCCCTCGTTCCGTGCTGGAGAAGCGCATGCATGCCATCGAGGAATTCGCCGAACTCGGCGAGTTCATCGATGAACCGGTGAAGACCTATTCGACCGGCATGGCCGCCCGGCTGGCCTTCTCAGTGCTAACGCAGCTCGATCCCGACATTTTTATCGTCGATGAAACCCTCTCGGTCGGAGACGCCTATTTTCAGCACAAATCAATTAACCTGATCCGTCGCTTTCAGGAGGCTGGCAAGACCATGCTGATCGTCAGTCACTCCCCGGAAACGATCAAAAGCATGTGCACTCGCGCCGTGCTCCTTGAACGGGGTCATGTCATCAGAGAAGGAGCAGCGGCAGATATCTGCGACTACTATAACGCGCTGGTCGCCAAGAAACGCCAGGACCAGGAAATCCATCAGGTCGAACGTGAAAAAGGCAGGATCGTAACCCGCTCCGGCGATCGGAAGGTGGCAATCGGAGACGTTGAGCTCCTGGACCAAAAACAGATCCCCGCGAGAGCCTTCACTGTGGGCGAAGAAGCTCGGGTAGCCTGCGCCCTTGAGTTTCGGGCGGCGATCGACAATCCAACGGTCGGCATTCTCATTCGCGACCGCCTCGGCAGCAATGTATTTGGTTCGAACACCTTCAATCATCAGCGCGTTACTGGAAATTTTGCCGCTGGAAGTCGCTGCGAAATCACTTTTGTTCTTCGCCTCAATCTCGCTCCAGGTCGCTATTCCGTTTCCGTTGCGGCACATTCCGGCCGGGACCATCTGAGCGACAACTACGACTGGCAGGACAATGTCGTTGTTTTCGAGGTTATACCCGGCAAGGAACCGAGGTTTATTGGCACCGCCTGGCTGCCGCTTGTGATCCAAGTGGACCGGGAAAGTGTTGCGCTGCTGCGGCCCTATGCGTGGGGCCGACGCCTCGACTTCGGAATCGATGGAGATGCGGTGCGGCACAAACACGCTGGTTGGGCGATCCCGGAGGAGATATCCACCTGGACCGACGGACCGGAGGCCATCCTTCGTTTCGATCTTCCGGCCTCTCAAAGCAATCGCGTGTTCCGAATGCGTGCCGCGGGATTTTGCACGGCGAATATCCACCATCAAAGGGTAAATGTTTTCCTCGATGAACACCAAGTTGGCACCTGGGAGGTCAGCCAAACGGCGGAGCACTCCGTAATACTTCCGTCTAAAAGACTGAA
>JBIIWE010000060.1:0-8826 GCA_044339075.1 Daejeonella sp.
CCAAAGAAGAAGGTCTAAACTTAAATTTCGGTAATAACCTGGATCTGGCTTATATGATGGGAGCAGCTCCAACTATGCCAATTTATGATCCGAATAATGATAGCGGTTATGCCGGTCCATCACCAGCAACCACCGGTGTGAATAACAGGGATAATATCCTTGGACGCCGTGACATGAACCGTGCATATTCCTTTAATAATAAGCTTATTGGTAGTGCATATGCTACCTATAAAATACTTCCTGACCTGGAGTATAAATTAAACGCAGGTTTAAATACGGGTCTTAGAAGATTCAAGAATTATGTACCTCAGTTCCAGATGAATAACAGGGGAAATAATGCCAGAAGCTTAAATACAAGTTTAAACGAGTCCTATGAATACCTTGTTGAAAATACTCTTACGTACAATAAGGTAATTAAAGAAAACTACAGGATTAATTTATTGGGAGGTTTTACTCAGCAGAATTATTTCGGAAATGGTATTAATGGTACAAGAAGAGATTTCCCGAGTAATGACATTCAGGTGTTGAGTGCTGGTACCGGTGTGTTTACTGTTGGTGGAACTGAAAACGAGTGGGCCTTGAGATCCTTTCTGGGCAGAGCAAATATTACTATGTTCGACAAGTATTTGATCACTGCTACTATACGTCGTGATGGTTCATCAAGATTTGGTGACAGCAATCGCTATGGAAATTTCCCTTCATTGGCAGTTGGATGGAACGTCGATAAGGAAAACTTCCTGAAAGATTCTAAATTGATCAGTGGTTTAAAAGTTAGAGCAAGCTGGGGACAGTTGGGTAATCAGGATATAGGTAACTATAGTAATCAAACAGTTGTGTCAACTAGTGCCAGATATTTCTTTGGTGCAGACCAACTTGCACCTGCAGCCGTAGTTAACAACTTAGGTAATCCAAACCTTCGCTGGGAAAAGACTACTCAATCTAATATCGGGGTAGATTTAAGCTTCCTTCAGAATAAAATTTATTTCACTGCTGATTATTGGATTAAAGATACTGAGGGAATCCTGGTTAGAACTCCAATTTCAACTGTAACTGGATTTGCCCGTGATTCCGGACCATTCCAAAATGCTGCTCAATTGCAGAATAAGGGTATGGAATTCTTGTTGGGTTATAGAGGAGAAGCTGGCGAACTGAAATATGGTGTTTCAGGTAACCTATCTAATGTACGAAATAAAGTAATTTCACTCGGTACAGGTACAAGCATCATCAACCTTGTGGAAAATGTGTATTACTCAGGAACGTATACTCGCACCTTGCCGGGATCAGCAATGTCTCACTTTTATGGTCATATAAATGACGGAATCTTCCAAACACAGGCAGAAATTAATGCACATCCAACACAAGTTGGTGCTAAGCCAGGTGACAGAAGATTTAGGGATATTAATGGTGATGGTAAAGTAGATGCCAATGACAGAACCAATATTGGTGATCCATGGCCAGATTTTGATTATGGATTTGCAGCTGATGCAAGTTGGAAAGGTTTTGATGTCAATATGAGTTTTTATGGAACTAGCGGTAAAGAATTGTATGATTCTCAGGGTGTTTATCTTGAAACTATGCAGGGCGAGTGGAACAATAAAACTTCTGTTTTAGATCGATGGAAAGGACCTGGTACATCAAATACACTACCACGTGCAGTTCGTGGTGATACCAATCAGAACAATCGTAGTCAGTCTGAATATGTATTAAATGCAGATTTCTTAAGACTGCAGAATTTCCAGATTGGTTATACACTTCCTCAAAGTATAATTAAAAGGGTTGGTGCCAGAAATGCCAGGATATATTTTAACGGGCAAAACTTATTTACTATAACCAAATATCCTAACTACAATGCGGATACCTTGGGAGGATTAGGTTTCAATGATGACTCAGGAAGTCCACTAGCTTTTGGAGTAGACACAGGTTCAACTCCTATTCCTAGCGTTTACTCATTCGGAGTTAATTTGACTTTCTAAAATTTAGGAAGCAGAGTTATCTTATTAAACTGGTCATTAAGAAATTTAAAATACAAGAATATGAAAAATCTAAAATTAGGTATATCAACCCTGTTATTACTATTATTATTTGCAGGTTGTAAGAAGGAGTTTTTAGAAAAGTCACCACCAGATGCATTGACGGAGGTTGGTTTTTATAATTCAGCAGAAAGAGCTCAATTAGGAGTTAATGCAATATATGTTTCGCTTCAAAGTGCCTGGAGTATCAATCTTCAGCGGATTTATGATGTGCCATCAGGTGAGGTTTTACTTTCCAATACAGTTCCTTTGGAGTATAATAATTTCACGTACTTTCCGGCACTGAATCAGATCCATGATACCTGGAGAGGTTTGTATGAAGGAGTTTACAGGTCAAATCTTGCCATTGCGAATATTCCTGCAATTAATATGGCAGATGCATTAAAGAGTCAATATGTAGGGGAAGCTAAATTCCTAAGAGCTTTGTTTTATTTTGATCTCGTTAATATATTCGGTGCAGTTCCACTAGTAACTCAGCCTTTGCCTGATACTGATGCATCTCTGATTGCAAGAACTCCTGTTGCCGATGTGTATAAAGTAATCATTGCTGATTTATTAGCAGCAGAAGCAGGTCTCCCTGTCTCATACAGTGGGGCTAATTTGGGCAGAGTAACTAAAGGTGCAGCTCAAGCATTATTGGGTAAAGTTTATCTGTATAATAAGGATTATGCCAATGCAGAGAAATACTTTTTACTGGTAATCAATTCTGGAAAATATGGTTTGATGGATAATTTCCAGGAAGTATGGCACCGGAGCTTCGAGAATAATAAGGAATCCATTTTTGAGGTTCAATTTGCCGATATTGGTGGTAGTGGCTCTAACGGTCGTAACGGAAGTTATCTTCCTGCAGTGAATGGAGCTACAGGTTCAGGTTTGGCTACAAAAAGAGCATTTGATGCATTTGATCCGGCAGATCCACGTCGTGCCATGTCAATCTTCAAGCCAGGTGATTCATTCGCTCCAAATGTTAGTACAGCTCTGACTACATTTAGTGCGGTTTGGTCAGCAACCGGCTATGCAGTAAAAAAGGGTATGTGGCCTATTATGTATGTCAATAGTAATGGTATAAACTATCCAGTTATCCGTTATGCAGATGTATTATTAATGTATGCTGAAGCAGCAAATGAGCTGAACAAACTAACTGAAGCAAGAGCTGCTGTAAATCAGGTTCGTGCCAGACCATCGGTTATGATGCCTGCATTAACAATTGCCGATACAGGTACTAAGGCAGCTATGTTTACCGCTATCAATAAGGAAAGACAAGTAGAGTTGATGTTTGAATTCATCCGTTTTAATGATTTGAGAAGATGGGGTTTAGCTGTTCAGGAATTAGGTCCAATTGGATATACAGCTAAACATGCTTTATTCCCAATCCCTCAGCTTGAGATCGATATCAATCCTAAACTGACACAAAATCCGAGCTGGTAATCTAAATTTAAAACAATATTTTAGCATAATAAGGATAAAGGGATACTGTGAATCTATTTCATAGTATCCCTTATTAACCTGAAAAGGCCGGTTTTATAAAATCGAACCCTGAACGGATCATGAAGCTATTGTATCATGATTCACACAATTGCATACCTTATTTTGTTTTTTTCTATATTGACAATGGAAAAAAACAAACTCATTCTCTCATATCAAGAGCATATTTGAAGGGCTATCCCTGAAGAAGAAGCCCATTTTTCAAATACAAGATTAATTGCCAGTAATTTGGGCTAAAATTGAATAAGATACATGAAACGCAGGGATGTCATAAAGTGCTTAACGATTCTGCCAATAGCTGAATTTTCTCCTTTTAAAATTGGGGAAAATTCAATTATTGATGAATCTGGATTTGTATTTAAATCTGTATCAAATAAATTATTGAATGCTGATTTACACAAAAAGGCTTTTGTTATGGATGGTCATATTCATATGATGACCAGACAATTACTACAGGGCCTTGATATCGGCGATCACTATCCGGATGGTCATGTAGATATTCCAAGAGCTATTGAAGGGGGACTGGATGCAATGTTCTTCTCCTGCTATACTCCGGAGCCATATTATCCTGACCGCCATGAAGTGAAAAACACATTTCGTGTTGTTGAACTGGCTCTTGCTCAAATAGAGAAGAACAATCATCTTGTTGAACTCGCACATACCGCTTCTGATATTGTTAGAATAAACCGTAGAGGTAAAATGGCAGCACTTCTGGACCTTGAAGGAGGTTTTGATCTGGATGGAGATCTGAATATATTAAGGAGTCTTTACCGTTTAGGTCTTCGTTCAGTGCAGCTAACTGCTCATAACGAAACGAATGCATTTATTGATTCTTGTTATGGGGAGAAGCGCTGGGGCGGATTAAATGCCCATGGCCGTGAGGTTGTAAAAGAAATGAATCGTTTGGGAATACTAATCAATGTGGCACATGCTTCTGATGATGCCATTCTTCAGACTGTAGAAACAAGCCAGGATCCAGTACTTTATACTCATGGAGGATTTCGCGGAATTGTAAATAACCTCAGATGTATCTCAGATGAATGTGCAAAAGCACTTGCAGCCAAAGGGGGTGTTATCGGCATTCAGTTCGGAAGTAGTTTTAACAATCCGAAATATGCTGCATGGCAGGCATCGAAGCCTAAGGTAAAAAGCATTGAAACCCCGCCTGCGAAAGATAATAAATCATCGACTATTGAAGAGATCGACAAGCAGGTAGCAAAAGGCCTTCCATTTGTTCATAAGGAGGTAATCCCGGATGAGTTCTGGATGGGCGTAGATCAGCTTGCCAAAGTGATTGATTATGGTGTGCGTCTTATCGGCGAAGATCATATCGCCTTGGGTTCTGACTTTGATGGTGGTCCGCCGCTGCCAAGGCAAATCAAGGATGTAAGTGATTATCCTCAAATGACTTTGGCCATGCAGGAATTAGGGTATTCGGAAAAGAGAATTCGGAAAATATTGGGGCTAAACTGGTTGAGGGTAATTCGTGAGGTGACAGAAAAAAATTAACAGATTTTTTTGAACCTTGATCTAAGGTTCAAAGCATATTTTCAATAAAAAATAGATTAGAGTTTTTATTAAAACAAACAGAAATGAAACGTAGAAATGTACTCAAGACTTTGTCTCTTTTACCTCTGGCGGGAACCGCAATTCCCCTGAATTCAATATTTGCATCTCCTGTTGCCGGAGCTTCTAAAGCACCATTCAACCCTTTGGGGCCGGTAGAGGTTACATTAGAATCATTTCTAGATAAAAATAATATCTACAGGACACATGGTATAGAACCCATTATCAATTGCAGAGGTATATTCACCATTATCGGTGGTTCCTTAAAGCGTCCACAGACTAAGGCGGCCATGGAAGCAGCCTCCCATAATTTTGCTCAAATGGATGAAGTGGCAGATGGAATTGGTCAGACCCTCGCAGATCTTACAGGCGCTGAATGGGGTGTGGTTTCAGCCGGATGTGCAGCCGGACTGAAGCTGGTAACCGCTGCGGTAGTTTCGGGTGGTGATCCTGAAAAACTGGTCCGTATTCCGGATCTGGATGGACTCGAAAAAACGGAAGTTATCGTGCCAATCACCTCCAGAAATGCATATGATCATTCAATCAGAAACATTGGTGTAACCATGGTTAATGTATCTACGCTTGAAGAATTAGAGAATGCTATCAATCCCAAAACTGCCCTAATTTACATGGTTAATGGCGATAGAACCTGGACCGGCGCACCTATGTCTCTGGAAAACATTTCTGAAATTGCTAAAGCAAAAAATATTCCGGTATTATTTGATGCCGCAAACGAAATTCTGACATTCCCGCCAATCCATCTCAAGCGCGGAGCAAGCATTGTTGCTTATAGTGGTGGTAAGGCAATCTGCGGACCGCAATCATGCGGTTTGATCTTGGGGCAAAAGGATATCTTGATGGCCGCATGGCAGGCAAGTTCTCCTCACCATGGCCCATGCAGGGATAATAAAGTCGACCGTGATGAAATGTTTGGAATGGTAGCGGCAGTGAAACTCTGGAAAGAAATGGATCATGCTGCTGTTCGTAAACAATGGGATTCTTATTTGGATCATATCATTAAAAAAGTTTCTGGTATTAAAAGTGTTCAAACGATGATACATGTCCCGTCTACACTATCAGGTCTGTCAAATGTGTCGCCTGAAGTTGTTATAACTTGGGATGCGGATGTATTAAATATTACAGGAGCCGAAATGGCCGATGAACTAGGTAAAAATAAGCCAAGAATTGCAGTTGCCAGTGGGGGCGGTCGCGGTAAAGATTCTAATATTAATGGAATTGCTGTTACAACCATTGGAATGCAGGCTGGCGAGGAAAAGATTGCTGCAAATCGGATTTTTGAAGTGTTAACTGCAAAAAGAAATCCGATAAGCAAAGAATTAAAAGCTCCTGCTGCAAATATTTCGGGCACCTGGGATGTGGATGTGAAATTTTATAACAGCCAGGGCAAGCATAAATTATTTATTGAGCAGGATGGAAACTGGATCAAAGGAACGCATCAGGGTGGATTTGCTGTCAATGATATGGCCGGTTCTATCGAAGGTGATATGGTGAAGTTGCAGAGTTCTGTCCGTTTGATAGGAGATTCTATAATTTATACATTCACTGGTACTTTGTCAGGAGATAAGCTGTCAGGTAATTTATTTATGGGAGAGTACCGAAGTGCAAAGTTCACAGCTACAAAAAATAATAAACCAGCACCAAAGAAAGCAGTTTTTGTTCCTTCAGGAGCACCACTTTCCAGTTGATAAATACCTAAATTGAATTTTAACTTTTTAAAACCATACACAATGAACAACAAACTTCTAAAAACAATCAGGGCGAATTTCTATATGTTATTTTTTGCTGCTTGTCTCATTTCTCAGTCAAATCTTCAAGCTCAGGAGATTGATATACTTATTAAAGGTGGACATGTAATTGATCCAAAAAATAAGATCGATAGGATAATGGACGTTGCCATAAAGGATGGTAAGATATTTCAGGTAGCCTCAAATATTCCTGCTAATACCTCAAAGAAAACGGTTAATGCAACAGGATTGTATGTCTCTCCCGGTTTTATAGATATGCACGTGCATGTTTTTGCTGGTGCTGAAGATCCTGGATATAAAGGTTTTGAAATTTCAAATGGTTTCGGTAGCGTTGCTCCCGATGATTTTACCTTTCGCTCAGGAGTAACTACCGTGGTAGATGCAGGTTCATCAGGATGGAGAAACTTTCCGGAGTTCAAAAAACAAACGATAGATCATTCCCAAACACGGGTACTTGCCTTTATAAGTATTGCAGGTTTGGGTATGGTAGGGACTGTTCATGCGCAGGATACTACGGATATGAATCCGGTAACCACAGCCTTTATCATGAATGAGTATCCGGATATCATAGTTGGAATAAAAGCTCATCATTATCAGGGACATGATTTTACTCCGGTTGATCGTGCTATTGCAGCAGGAAGGAAAACAAATAAGCCAATCATTGTCGATTTTGGTTCAAGTACTCCTAAATTATCTATTGAAGAGCTTTTTATGAAGCATTTCCGTCCGGGTGATATTTTTACCCACACATTTTCAGGAAACGCAGCAACTAATTTAACCCCTGGTGGACGTGAGCCAATTGTGGATGTGAACAACAAAGTAAAACCTTTCATTTTTGAAGCGCAAAAACAAGGAAGGATATTTGATGTGGGGCACGGAGGAGGTGCTTTTGTGTGGGCTACAGCAATAAATGCAACTAAGCAGGGATTCTATCCCAATACGATCAGTACCGATCTGTATAGAAACAGTAGAAATGCTGGAATGAAGGATATGGCCAATGTAATGTCTAAGTTTCTTAATATGGGTATGTCTATTCAGGATGTAATAGTACGCTCAACCTGGAATCCTGCTAATGTGATTCAACATACAGATTTAGGTCATCTGAGTGTTGGCGCTGAGGCGGATGTTTCAGTATTCAATATTCGTGAAGGTAAATTCGGGTATATGGATGCCCGTGGTTCTGTATTAAATGGAACCAAAAAACTGGAGGCTGAACTAACGCTTCGTGCAGGAAAAGTTGCCTGGGATCTTAATGGTCTAAGCGGACCTCAGTGGGATGCTGTAAGCAAGTAATCAATTTTATTGAACAAATATGATGAGAATTAAAACAGTAGGAATTGCAGAGTTTATTCAGCACCAATTTATTCGGCTGGCACAAGGAATTGCAGCTGTTTTAGTTCTCATTCTGATAACAGCAACAGTTCAGGCTCAGGAGATAGATATTCTTTTGAAAGGCGGACACGTAATTGACCCAAAGAATAATATTAATTCTAAGATGGATGTTGCCATTGTGGGTGATAAAATCTTCCGCATCTCGGCAGATATTCCGGCAAATACATCAAAAAAGACAATTGATATCAGTGGCTTATATCTTACCCCCGGGATTATTGATATGCATGCACATGTTTTTCACGGGGCGGATGTGAATAGTATTTCAGCAAATTCTCCCGGTGGATTACAGGCAGATGCATTCTCATTCAGAGCCGGTGTAACCACAGTGGTGGATGCGGGATCTGCTGGATGGAGGAATTTTCCTTTATTTAAATCTCAAGTGATCGACCGTTCTCAAACCCGTGTTTTAGCCTTTTTAAATGTGGTCGGTAGGGGGATGGTAACCCGTTATGATCAGCAGGACGTGACCGACATGAACCCGGAAATGAATGCGTATATGATCAAAAAATTACATCCTACAATCCTGATTGGTATTAAATCTGCCCATTACTGGGGTGATTTCACATCAGTTGATAAAGCGGTAGAAT
>JBIIWE010000061.1:0-8817 GCA_044339075.1 Daejeonella sp.
AGATCCTGAATTCGTCAGGATCGTAATCCTTAAATAATGACATTGGGCGCGCGCGTATCACGCGTGCTTTATAAAAAGAATCCCTATAATAAAAACAATCCCAAAAGCAAATCCTACATTTTATCCCAGAATAATTTTATCTTCAATATCATTACACAATCAATACATCATGATCAGAAAAATAAAAATCCTATTAATCGCCCTGATAGTATTCACACTGAATCAATCCAGCACCCCTGTTAAAACTTCAGCACCTGCAGGCCCAAATATCATTCTGATCTTCATGGACGACATGGGTTATGGAGATCTCTCCTGCTATGGTGCACTCGATATCAACACACCCAATATTGACCGATTAGCCTCTGAAGGAATTCGTTTCACTAATTTTTTGTCGGCACAAGCAGTCTGCAGTGCCTCTCGTGCTGCAATTCTTACGGGATGCTATCCAAACCGCCTGGGAATCTCCGGCGCACTATTCCCAGCTTCACCCATTGGTTTAGCCCGAGAGGAAATGACCATTGCCGATCTGCTTAAGCAGAAAAATTATGCTACCGGAATATTCGGGAAATGGCATCTTGGTGATGCTGCAGAATTTCTTCCTCTTAATCAGGGATTTGATGAATATCTCGGCATTCCCTATTCCAATGATATGTGGCCTGTTAATTATGATGGTACTCCGGCAAAAACTGGGACTAATAAATACCGCTTCCCTCCTCTTCCATTGATCCGGAATTCTACGCCTCTTGATACCATCCGAACGCTGGAAGACCAGGCTTTACTGACAAGCAAGCTGACCGATGAAGCCATCAGTTTTATTCATCGCAACAAAAAGAAGTCCTTTTTCGCTTATATTCCACATCCCATGCCGCATGTTCCGATCAATGCATCCGCAGCATTCAGAGGGAAAAGCAAACAAGGATTGTATGGAGATATGATTCAGGAGGTAGACCATAACGTTGGAAGGATTATGGAGGCACTGAAAAAAGAAGGTCTCGAAAAAAATACGATGGTAATTTTCACCAGCGATAACGGTCCCTGGTTAAATTTCGGAAACCATGCGGGTAATACTGCAGGTTTAAGAGAAGGAAAAGGCACTTCTTTTGAGGGGGGACAACGAGTTCCATGTATTATTAGGTGGAGTGGCAAAATCCCCGGCGGACTAGTATCCAACCAGTTAGCATCCACCATCGATCTTCTGCCGACCATTGCTAAACTGGCCGGGGCACCGCTTTCTGACAAAAAAATTGATGGAATTGACCTTGGAGAGATCTTAAAAGGTGATCTTTTGGCCACACCAAGGAAGAACTTTTTATATTATTACCGCAAAAACTCTCTGGAAGCTATCCGTCGTGATAACTGGAAACTAGTTTTTCAGCATCCTTCCCGATCGTATCTGGATCAGGCACCAGGTGTTGATGGATTTCCCGGAGCATCACCTGAAAATGTGATGATGAATGAGGCACTTTACGACCTTCGCAGAGATCCGGGTGAGCGCTATGATGTACAGGCCTATTTTCCGGAGATCGTCAAAGAACTAAAGGCACTTGCAGATCAGGCAAGGGAGGATCTGGGAGATGACCTTCAAAAGAGAGAAGGTGCCAATAATCGCCAGCCCGGAAAATTATTAAATAATTGAAAGACAGATAAAAAAATACAGGCAAAACTCAAATTCTTTGTCTATTCAAACTCAACAATATCCTTATCCAGATAGATCAGGTCAACTATCTTATCTAATTCATCTGAGTAATCCTGTGCAGTTTTAATACCCAGTTCAATCAATGCCTGGATATTCTGCTTGCTTGCATTATCCATTTCAGGATCAGCATTTCTAAGATCTGAAGGCTGGATCCTGCAATAATTTGCCTCATTGCCATTGGCAGAAAACATCTTCAACAAATGGTAATTAGTAGTTTCTGCCGCACCCGACATCATGATATCTATGGAGGGTTTGATCCATCCCATAGCTCCCCAGTTCTTTGCTGAATTATAATTATAGGATCTGTTTTCACTTCCTGTTCCCAAAGAAACGATGAACATATCTTTTGACGTAGGATCACCTATCGAATTTCGCACCTCCGAATAAGCACATAAAGATGGATTATTGGCATACATACCTCCATCAATCATAGGATAAGACACGCCACTAATGGAGCTGATCAATGCCGCTTCAAAATAGGTTGGCGCTGCAGAAGTCGCCCTGCATACATCCCTGACAAAGAAATCGCCTCCATCACCTTTCTTCGGGAAATCATGTTTAGCGAAAAAATGTGTCTTTCTTTCCTGAATATCATAGGCAGTGATTAGGCATGGCTTCAGGAGCCCACTCAGTTTAATATCTCCGAAATATTCATTCAAAATGTACTCCAATGGCCTGGATGCATACTTTTCGTTGAAAAAGGACTTATAATTCAGAATTTTACTCAAAAAGGAAAGGTTGAATATTCTATCACCGTTATTTTTATAGAGATCGACAGCTTCCTCCGCACTGAATTTAGGCTTTTGAGGGTTGTATTCATCCGGACAAAGCAGCAGGCAGGTTAAAATACCTCCGGTGCTTGTGCCGGCAAAGAAATCGAAATAACTGGCAATACGGGCATCTGGATCCTTTGTTTTCAGTTGCAGTTTTTTCTCAAGAGCAACCAAAACCTGCCCAGGTATTAATCCGCGGATTCCACCGCCATCAATAGAAAGTATTTTCTTCATTTTGATATTTAAATAGCCTCAAATAAATTCAAGGTGATCTTTACTTACCCATTTTTCATCCATATTAATTTTACACCAATTATTCTCTTCCTGTACAATAAAAAGCTCTTCACCTTTTGTAAGCGTTGTTACTCTATCAAAAAACTTTCCGGGGCCGTTACGAACATAAAGTTTGGTTGCTTTTACCGCAGCCCTTAATACCTTGATCGTAAACTTTCCATAAACCCAATGTTCCTGTGTACTGGAAATCTTGTACCACCCATTTTCTTCCTGATAAACCCGCAAAACCGAGCCCATAATTACAGGGTCAAGTCCCGAAACTCTTAAAGCGGTAAGCAAGGGTTTTGATCTGATATTTAATTTTGACGCAGTAACGCTCACATATTTCAACAAATCAGGTTTATTGGCAATTGGGAAAGGAATTGCCTGTGAAATCAGAGGTAAAAAATGAGTAGAACAATCAATAACCTTATTCCCACCGAAAAAATTAGTCCCGGGACACGATTTATTATTCCTGCTACCCTCATTCCGCTGCCCTGTACTCAGGTCGAACCAGTGGTGATAAACAATGCTTTGACTGTGGACAGGTATATTGAAACGACGGCATAGAAAGGCAGTCATACGGACTATAGTATCACGCTGCTCGGCAGACATGTCATCCTTACCGGAATCAAAATTACCCAAGTGCTCCAGACAAATACTATGGACATTTTGGCCTGTAATGCAGGCTGGCGACTTCTCCAAAGATCTACCGCTCAGAATAGTGCCATCCGGAAAAGTAGAAAAATGCTGCCCGATATCAGACCATCCATTGTGACTGACATGGTAGTTTTTCATGCCCTGCTGTAGCTCAAAATGGTTTGAACCATTAAAATGAGCATAAGAAGGACTAAACGTATGATGCTGCTGTATAACGAAAACTGTACGGGCTAGATGAAATGAATTCAGCCATTCTTCAAATTCCACTATATTCCATTTAACTAAGCCAAATTTCTTTGTCATAGTGACTAATTTTTAGCGTTTCAGTTTCAGCCTCTGATCATAGTTTCTTTACCAACTCAAGTTTGGCCATCATTTTTTTCACTATTTCAGGATTCTGTTCAGCAAGATTATTCCTTTCGCCGGCATCATTTTTCAAATTATACAATTGAGGTTTCATGTTATTCCCTAATTCAATATTAACCAGAGGGTTAATAGCTGGCCCGGGACCCGGAGAAATATATTTCCAATCGCCCTGAATGATTCCAAGCGTACTGTTTACCGCCTGCTGAATAACAAATTCCCGGTTAATTTTACCTCCGAGTAAAGTACTCAGACTGTTACGGCTATCTTGAGAATTGATCTTTCTCCCTGCCAATGCGGCCAGGGATGCATAGATATCAATCTGACTGAATAGGGCATTGGAAACGGTACCGGACTTAATTTTTGCAGGCCAGCATACCAGCATCGGGATCTTAGTACCTCCTTCAAAAGCACTGTATTTTCCGCCTCTCAATATTCCGGATGGAGTATGTCCGTTCAGTAATTCAACAGCTCTATCTTCATAACCATCATCTACCACCGCACCATTGTCGCTTGTGAAAATAAGGAGGGTATTATCAGCAATTTTCAATCTGTCAAGGGTTTTTAACACCTCTCCTACGGTCCAGTCTAATTGCAAAATTGCATCTCCGCGTGCACCCATCCCACTTTTACCAACAAAACGTGAATGCGGAACTCTGGGAACATGAATATCCTGTGTACCGAAATAAAGAAAGAATGGATTTTTTGCGTTTTTCTCAATGAAATTAACTGCTCTACCAGTAAAGACATCAGCCATATCCTCATCGATCCAGCGGGCTTTTTTCCCGCCGGTCATCCATCCAATACGGCTAACACCATTAACGATAGTCGCATCATGGCCATGAGAATAGTTCAGCTTCAATAGTTCAGGGTTTTCCTTTCCTGTAGGCTCATTACCTATCTTTTCTTTATAGGATACGGTAATCGGATCTGCCGGATCAAGATCTACAATCCTGTAATTTTCCATGTACACACAGGGTACACGATCGCCAGTTGCAGGCATAATGAAGGAATAGTTAAAACCGATCTCCAGCGGACCCGGTTTAATCTCAGAGTTCCAGTTTGGTCCGCCGGCAGGGCCTAAACCTAAATGCCACTTCCCAACAACCGCTGTCTGATAACCTGCCTTTTGAAGCATTCCAGGCATGGTTTCTTCATTTGTTGGGATGATCAGTGCCGCATCACCAGGGGCGATATTGGTTCCAGCTTTTCTCCAGGCATATTTACCGGTAAGCAGTGAAAAGCGTGAAGGAGTACAGGTTGCTCCAGTAGCATAGGCCTTAGTAAACCGTAAGCCCTGGTTCGCTATACGATCAATATTCGGTGTCTTTACCTTTGTTGCACCATTGGCACTGATATCGCCAACACCCAAATCGTCTGTATAAATAATGACAATATTGGGCTTGTTTTGCGCATTAGAAACCAGAGGTAAAAGTTGGGTAATGCCAATAATTGTAAGAAAAAGAAATTTAAATCGCTGAAGCATAAATACTAGATATATTAATTTGTTAACGAATGTTTTAATGAAATTTACCAGGTATTTCTAAATATATGATCGCCCTTTTTATCGGTGATCGGTTTCAGTGGGATATATAATCCCTGTGTTTTATCCAGCCAATCCCATAGTTTCTTATTCAGATTTTTTGCCAGATCTTGCATTTCAGGATCTCTGATCAGATTGTTCATCTCATAGGGATCTTTCTTCAGATCATAGAGCTGATCAATATCCCAGACACCATGACTGCGAATAAACTTATACTGATCAGTACGCACAGCATATTGGGTTGGGGTTTGTGGAAATGGATTCTCAAAATAATATTCATAAAATACTTCTGTCCTCCAGTTCGCTTCGGGCATTCCCTTCATTAACTTGAGAAATGAATTACCCTGCATTTGGGCTGGCTTTTTAACACCGGCCATTTCAAGAATACTTGGTGCGATATCTATATTTAAAACCATCTCCTTCACTTTTGTTCCGGCTTTGATCAATGCTGGAGAGCGAGCAATTAATGGAACCCTCATCGACTCTTCATAGGCATGCCTCTTATCGATCAAGCCGTGTTCGCCAAATGAAAACCCGTTATCACCCATATAGATAATAAGTGTTTCTTTATCGAGGTCATTTTCTTTAAGGTATTCCAAAACCCTGCCTACGCTGTTATCAATGCCCATTAAAGTTTCGAGATAATCAACGTAGAAGCTGTCAAAATCAGTTGCCCCATGATACATATAATCCACGCCATGCCAGCTATCACGTTGTGCCCTCACCCATCGCGGAATATCCTTATAATTAATTTTATAGGCACTAGAGTCGGCCTGCTTTCCACGTGTGAATTTTTTACTATCGGCTCTAGCAGTTGAAAACATGGACATAGGATATTGGATCTGGATATCCTTATAGATCCCATTATCACGTTTTGCAGGACTGAATTCAGCATGCACAGCCTTGTGGGATAAGTAAACAAAGAATGGCTTTTTCTTATCGCGCTGCTTAAGCCAGTCGATGGTCATGTCAGTTAAAATATCTGTAATGTATGCACTGTCTGAATAAGCAATCATCTTTCCGTCGATATTGATTTTCGGATTATAGTATTCTCCTTGTCCGTTGAAACTCACCCAGCGGTTAAATCCCGGGCGCGGATCACTATTTCCACCTCCCATATGCCATTTCCCGAAAAAAGAAGTCTGATATCCGGCTTTTTGGAGGTATTGAGGAAAAAATATGAGGGATTTAGGTGCTGCAGCCTGATTATCCACCACAGTATGAGTATGTGCATATTGTCCGGTTAGGATAGATGCTCTGCTAGGAGAACATAATGCTGTACTGACGAATGCATTCTGAAAATGTGCTCCTTCATTAGCAATTCGATCCAGATTGGGAGTTTTTAACCCGGGGACTTTCCCGGTAAATCCCATAAAATCATAGCGGTGATCATCAGAAAGAATAAAGATGATATTCCGTGGCTTGGTACCTGTAATAGCCTGATAAGCCAAATCCTGTTTGGTTTGAGCTGACAAGAAATTTGATAAAGAAAATAAGATCAGGGTAAAAACAAACCTGGGATAAAGGAGGTAACTATTGGACATATGATTTATTTTAACTGATTAAGCCAATGATAAATACTGGAATAAATTTCAACATATAATTATAGATAAAATATTTCGGGAGAGGTAATTATTTCGAAAATTGAGGCAAGCTCTTAACTATGTACTAGGGGCTTGATAGATTTAAAAAATAAATAGTATCCCCATTCAGGGTTCCCCTCTGGTTGGTGTTTCCCTCTGGTTGGTGTTTTCCAATCAGTTATTATACAGATTATGCTGATATATGATAAGGTGAACACCGAGCATAGGAAATCGCAATCAATGACAAACCCTGAAAGGGTGATATTATTGTTTCGAACCCTTTCAGTTTATGAAAAACACATTTCCATTTTGGAAAAGCTTTATTGGATATTTTCTGGATAAAGGAAATGTTTTAATCAGGACATTATCGCTATCCCTAAAAATACAGAATTCAGTGTGTTCCAGTTTATTATTTGTAATAGCTTCAAGATCAGCCTCTATGGGATAGATCTTGGTATTACATTCGGAAATACCGCCAATCAGCATTTTTGAGAAGGCATCAATAAATTTAACCTTCTGAAATAAAACGAGGCCGAGAATCAATGGAAATGAGGCATGTCTTGAACATGGCTGGTGAATTATTGAAGGTTGATTCAGATCTGTCATGTCGATCAGTAAGTCAAATTCCTTGCCTGTATTGAGCTTGAATCTGAATCCGGAATGGATAATGAACATTTTTTCACGCAGAAGAAATTCTGTGATTGGAACAGAATTGTTTATCATCTCAATCACCTTGTCATCATCCTTACTATTAAGAGCTTCGAGAATGGTCTGAAGGGTCATTAAATCTTCGAAATTGGTTAATAACAATAATTAAATATAAAAATTTTTATAAAATATTAACCACGCGGATAAAATTTTATTCCATTGATTATAAAATTAATACAAATTATTTGAAGTTGTATAAATGAGAAACACCTTATACTTATCTACATACTATCGTCATTGCTTGAGAAGTGCAGAGTTTGCTATTTTAAAAAAAAATCAATGCTTGATGGTATATGGTACGGTGAGAACAGCGACCGTAGGAAATCAGTAATTATATAGATTGTGCTGGTATATGGTACGGTGAGAACACCGACCATAGGAAATCATATAAAAGCTTATAGTACTGCCGCTTTCCAGAACACACGAACATTTTTGGTATCTACCTTACTTTTGGCACGGAATAGATCGTAGCTGTCTTGGACCTGAAGCCAGAACTCCGGTGTGGTATTACTAAAAGCCGCAGACAGTTTAAGAGCCATTTCAGGAGTAACGCTTTGTTTACAATTTATAATTGCAGAGAGCGTTTTCCGGGTGGTTTCTAAACCTTTAGCAACTTCTTCCACTGTTAATTTTTTACCGGTTTCTTCGGCAATTCCATCAATCGTTTCACGAATAAGCTCACCGGGGTGTGCTGGATTAAACATAGCCATATTATTTTATATTAGTGGTAATCAGTATAATCAACATCATGTGCATTCTCTTGCTTAACACGAAAAATGATCCGGAAATTCTTGTCAACCTTTACTGACCAGAAATCATTTAAAGAACCTTTTAACTGATGCAAGCCATATCCGGGGACATTAAGTTCTTCCGGTGCTCTAGCAGCATCCAAGCGTGTTAATATCAGCCTAATTTTACTTAGATGCTGTGGTTGCAGTTTGGAAGCATCGCCTTTCTCATAGAACAGTTTCAAACCTTTGTGACGAAAACTAACGATCATATAGCAAATGTAACGCGAAACGTGTTAGGTTGCAACTATAGACCAAGAAAAATTAACAATAAAATATAGAATTAAGCAAGTCAAGAAGTTCAGACTGATTAGAATCAAAAAACCCCAGATCTCTCTGAGGTTTTCTCGGTGGTACCAGCTGGAATCGAACCAGCGACACAAGGATTTTCAGTCCTTTGCTCTACCGACTGAGCTATGGTTTAAACCCT
>JBIIWE010000062.1:0-8814 GCA_044339075.1 Daejeonella sp.
TGCATTTCAGGATCAATACCTGCTTCTTTAGTTCTCTTATCCTGATAAAGGATAGCCAAATTAAAGCCAGTGATACCCACAGAAGCAGATTGAACTCTCATGAACTTAAGTGCATTTACAGGTAAGTTATATTTCAATACTGTACGACGCAGTTTAATGAAATCTGTTTTGTAAACCCACTGACCCGGATAAGCATTTCCAAAGTTATTGTAGTACGTATCAAGATCTACCACATTCCAAACTTTAGTGTATGCAGCACCAGTAGCACTAACACCACTAACCGTTAAACCACCATCTCTTCCAGGAAGTGTTTGTGGGGTATGACCAAATCGGGTAGCATATTGAATTAAGTTACTGTAACCTACTGCGCCAAATTTAGAATCGATATCAATTGTTAAACTAAAGCGTTTGTAACGGAAGTTATTTCCAAGACCCATCAGGTATGGAGGGTTACCCACACCTATATCTTGTAGTTCTTGAACTTCATAACCGGTAGCAGTATTATAAATCTTGTTACCATTAGCATCTCTCTTCATCATATTGGCTCTAACAGTTGAATAAGGTAAACCAACTGCATTGATCATTTGAGGACCACCAATACCAGATCCTAAAGATAGGACATCAATGCCAGGAGCTAGTTCGACGATTTTACTCTGGTTGTAACCAAAATTGTAGTTCACATCCCATGAGAATTTATCTAGTTTAACAGGAGTACCTGTCAAGCTGATCTCCCATCCTTTGTTTGTAACCAATCCCAGATTTCTTCTTCCTGCAGCAAATCCGGTAGCTCCAGAAATTGGTGGAGAAAGAATGTCATTTCTAGTTTTTCTTGAATAATAGTTTACATCCAATCCAATTCGACTATTTAACATTTGAACTTCAAAACCACCTTCAATAGTTTCAACTGTAACCGGACGAATATTAGGGTTATTCAAAACATTCGGATTAGTTAATGTTGGAAGACCATAAGCATTTACCGTACTAACTGCATACGTTTGATTGATACTTCCTGCGTTCACAGTTGCACTACCTACTTCAGCCCATGATGAACGTAATTTGGCATAATCAATGAACTTAGGCATTTTAACCACCTCAGAAAGGATAAAACTAGCACCAACTGATGGATAGAAGATGGAGTTAAATCCTGGATTCAACACAGAGAACCAATCTTGACGACCAGTTACAGTTAAATAGAAGAGATTATTATAATCAATATTTGCTTCTCCAAACACAGAGTTTGTTCCAAATGAACCTTGTGAAGCATTTACAAGATCTCGGTTAACTAAATTGGTAATACTATAAAAATTAGAAACAACCCATTGGCTACCGTTTGCTGTGTTACCTTTAGCGAAATCTCTTTCACTTTGAACACCTGCAAGAACATTCAATCCAATTTTATCTTTCAGGAATCTTTCGTTATAGTTTACTATACCCTGGAAGTTTGTTTTATCATCCTGCTGAGTACCTGATTGGAAATAACCAAGTGGTGTAAAGTTATTCGTATTGGGTACGTATACTTGGTCAGTAGTATAATTAAAATCACGTGCTACAGTACCTTTTACAAATAAGTTAGGCAAAATATTAGCCTGAACGCTAGCACGACCAATTAAACGCTGACGAGCATCCTTATTTCCAATCTGATGAGCTACATAGTACGGATTAAAAGCCACAGGAACTGGATTCCAAGCCAATTCTCTTCCATCTGCCACATTAATACCAGGTCTGCTTGGGTCAGTACCTGCCATGTTGCGAACATCAACTACGTTTGCTGCCAAATATACAGGCCATGCTGAATTGAAATCGGCATAACCTACACCTGGTCTGTTTCTACCTTCAATCAGATTATACTGAACACTTGATTCAATAGTTAGAAAATCATTTTTTCCCATTTTACCAGAAATATTCAGATTGGCTGTTTTCCGCTTATAATCAGAATTTGGCTGCTGATCTTGTGCACGCAGGTCACTTATTGATAATCTGGTTTTCAATTTCTCACTACCAGCACTAAATGCCACTGTATTGGTAATATTCTGACTTACTTCATAAAAGTTTCTGATATTATCTTTTACCCTAAATGGTGAGTAAGGGCGTAAAACTCCATCAAATTGCATAACCATTGAACCGTCCATTTTTGCACCATAAGACAAACGGCCTGAGCTCAATGCAGCAGCAGGTGTAGCTGGCTTCACACCATCATTACCTTGTCCGTATTCATACTGGTAATTTGGAAAAACCGATGGAGTACCAAAATTGGCATCAGAAGTAACTTCAATACCAACACCTTTTTGAGCAGTTCCTTTTTTGGTAGTAATCAATATAACACCATTTGCAGCCTGACTACCATAGAGAGCGGCAGCAGCACCACCTTTCAAAACTGAAATTGTAGCAATATCATCTGGATTTATACTAGAAATACCATCCCCACGGTCGGCATTCAATCCTTCTGTCGATGTTACCGGTCCTCTATTCGTATTCGTAATAGGCATACCATCCACCACATAAAGAGGCTGCTGGTTACCATTTAGAGATGTATTACCACGAATAATGACACGACTTGAACCACCTGCACCAGAATTTGCCTGTGTTGCATCCACACCAGCAATCTTTCCAGTTAATGAATTTGCAATGTTATTTTGACGCGCTTCTGTGAACTCTTCGCCACGTACTTCTTGCACAGCATAACCTAAACCTCTTTTAGCTTTAGTTACACCAAAAGCGGTTACTACAACCTCACTTAAAGCTTGACGGTCTTCAACCAATGTCACATTGATGCTGGTTCTTCCGTTTACTGCAACTTCTTGTGTAATATAACCGATATAAGTAAATACAAGAATTGCATTTTCAGGAGCATTAAGAGAAAAATTTCCGTTTACATCTGTAGATGCACCAGCTTCAGAACCCTTAACACGAACACTCACACCAATTAAGGCTTCACCGGCTGCATCAATAACTTTACCACGAACGTCAACTCTTTGTTGCTCGATACTAAAGTTTGATACAAGACCTGATGTTTGTGCAGAATTAATATTAGTTAGATCACGCTTTGAGTTAACTAATGAAAATTTAGAAACCTGCTCCATTAATCGCTCATCTCTTTTTTTCAGAATTATAGTATTCTCTGTGATGGTATAAGTTAGTGGCTGGTTTTTGAAAACCAGTTCCAAAACTTCTTCTAATGAAGAATTCTTTGCCTTTAGAGTAACCGGACTTGTATTTCTCAGCAATCTGGTATTATAAAGAAAATCATAACCTGTTTGTTTCCGTATTTCAGTGAAAACTTTGTCGAGGTTAGAATTCGTTTCATTTAACGTCACATTTTGTGAGTATCCATTGGCACTTACTTGCATAATGGCTACTAAAATAAAAATGGTAGTTAGCTTCATAATTCGTAACATTTGTTTAGAGACTACATTAGAGAGTCTCTCTTTAGGAAAGTTCCTAAAATTGTTTATACAGGAGTCACTGCATTCACTTAGTAAAACATTTTTCATACTTTTACATTTTTAAAATTTGTTTTGGTTAATTAATTAAAATTTCGTGCTTACGGAATTTCATACTAGAATTAATCTGAATCATTATTCCGTCCTGGGGCGCAATCCGGGGCGGTTTTTTATCATTTCAATCCCTTTACATTACATTAGCTGCTATTGGTTTTTATCATATTTTAATTTCAGGATTTAGTGTATCATTTTTACTTTAATTTTTTTTCCTTTCACGCTGAATTTTACCCCTCCGCTTTGCTCAAGAATTTTCAGAACTCCTGAGATATTTACTTCATTAGAGATAAAACCGGTAAACTCATCAGTTGGCATAGTACCTTCGTATACCAGTTCAACATCATACCAACGCTCAACTTCACGCATAATCTGCTGTATTGGTGTATTTTTAAACTTAAAATAACCATTTTTCCAGGCTACTGCTTTCTCAGTATCCGCATTTTCGATTCTGATACCTGATTGAGATGAATTAGTTAGTGATTGTTCTCCGGGTTTAAGCATTCTAGTCTTACCCAGTACATCTGATTTTGAATGAAGAATCACCTTTACGCTACCTTCTAAAAGGGTTGTTTTAGTAAAATCCTCATCATCATAAGAATTGATATTAAAATGGGTACCTAAAACTTCAACGATCTGGCCATCACTTTCAACACGAAAAGGAATTTTTTTATTTGAAGCTATTTCAAAATATGCTTCGCCTTTAAGTTTGACTTTACGCTCCGAACCAGTAAATGCAGTTGGATAACTTAAAGTTGAAGCAGAATTTAGCCAAACTTTACTGCCGTCAGGTAAACGAACCTGAAATTTACCACCTTTGGGAGTTTGAATTGTATTAATGGCAACATGATTTAAAATATCATTGTTTTTATTAAGATTATTCTTTTCATAAACTATTTCACCATTTTCAGTTTTGGTAATTGCAATATTTCCCTCACTAGCAAGTAATCCATTCGCAGCATCATCCAAACTTATTTTTGAACCATTTGCCAGCGTTAAAATAGCTTTGTTGTTTCCCGGAAGAATATCATTTTTGACATTAATTTCTACGAATTGTTCTTCTACTTGTATTGTTCTATTCGAATAAAAGTAAATCCCGGTTGTAATTGTAAGCAATATCATTGCTGCAATTGAAAAAGATTTCAGGTAATAAAGATTAAAGGATCGAGAGTAATCCTCTTCTGGAGTAATTTTATCAGAAATTTTGTCGAAAATCTTATCCTTCAAATTCTTCATCCCAGGAATTGATTCTATTTCAGAAGAAGATTTAAAACTTCCATAAAAGTTTAACAAACGCTGTTCTTCCTCGAGAGAAGCCTCTCCAGCGATATATTTATCAAGTAACTTATGAAAATTTTCCTTTTCCAAAATGTGCCGATTATATGTAGTAGAGTAAAAAAACCGAGGTATCCCCTAGTTAAGAACAAAAAAATCTAAAATTTAATTTAAGGTATCAATAGATTAGTTCATCAAATATCATTTTAGAGATGAAAATCTATGAATCATTAATAGGTATCGGATAAAATCAGGTTTATATTATTAAAGTTAAAGTTTATTAACGCACAGCTACTAGTATTGGCAAATAGTAAAAACGTTTTTAATAAAAGAACTTTATTAAATGTTAGAATAGTCCTAAAGAAATTCTTAATTGCTTCAAGGCCTTATTCAAATGATTTTCAACTGTTTTAGTAGAAATATGCAATTGGGAAGCTATTTCTTTGTGTGATAATTGCTCTTCGCGACTTAATTTATAGACAACCTTACATTTTGCCGAAAGCTTATCAACAATAGAATTAATCTGAGAAAGGAGTTCTCTATATTCAATATTTCCATATTCAGATGGAGTTTCTAAACGCTCATGAATATGGTCAAAGATATCTTCTCGTACTGAACCATAACGTACCTGTCTGTAAACTTCATAACGGGTTGAAGCAAAAAGATAAGATTTAAGGGAAACTCTAATTTCTAATATTTCTCTTTTATTCCAGAGGTTGATAAAGATATCCTGAATAATATCTTCGCAAGCTTGTTGATCGTGAAGGATATTGTAAGCAGAATTGAATAACTGATTCCAATATTTGTCGTAGATGATCTTTAAGGCCATATCATCCCCTGACCTCATTCGGCCGATCAATTCTACATCCTCTATTTTCACTTGTTCATTCATTGGAAATTTAAACTTATTAAATTCAAAATGAAATTCAAAATATGTTGAAAAAAAATTAGCTAAAACCAGCAGAAAATTAATCCTTAAATAAATATATATTTTGTCTTGAATTTAATTTAACATCATAAATAAATTATATTTATATCGACTAGGGGTTGAAGGTCTTTTTTAACTCTTAATATAAATCTACCCTAACATATTTAATTCAGCACAATAAAAAATAATTATTTTCACATCTAAAAACGAGTAAAATGAAGTACAAACATTTTTATATTTTCACTCTGCTTATTTTCATAAGCTTAAGTATGAAGGCTCAACAAAATCAGCAGTCAGATTCTGAAAAGCCATATAACATTGTCATTAAAGGAGGGCATGTTATTGATCCTAAGAACAATATCAACACGTTAATGGATGTTGCTATAAAGAATGGAAAGATTGTTTTGATCGCAAAAAATATTGATGCTACTAAAGGAATTCAAGTAGTAAGTGCTAAAGGAATGTATGTTACTCCTGGTTTGATTGATATACACGTTCACTTTTTCTGGGGTCATGATGGTGATGCCTACATGAACGCTCCTGCAAGTTTACCGGCCGATGGTTTTACTTTCCCTGCTGGTGTTACCACCGTAGTAGATGCGGGTAGCCCCGGATGGAAAACCTTTGAACTTTATAAAAAACAAACTATTCAAGGTTCACAAACCCGGGTACTTGCATTTTTAAATATTGTTGGACAGGGCATGGCTGGTGGTAAGTATGAAAATGACATCAATGAGATGGATCCTCAGAAAGCAGCTGAAATGGCAAAAAAATATCCCAATGATATCGTAGGCTTTAAGCTTGCGCACTTCAATGGTCGTACCTGGGTACCCACTGACCGTTTGTTAGAAGCTGGACGTCTTGCAAACCTACCGGTAATTGTTGATTTTGGTGGTGCCACACCATTCTTGCCTTTAGATTCACTTTTCAATGTTAAATTTCGCCCTGGCGATATTTATACTCACGCATTTGGAGGAAATGGAAGCACCAGTCCGAATGGCCGCGAATCCATTGTTGATGTAACAACTAATAAAGTAAAACCATTTGTGATCAAAGCTCAGAACAGAGGAATCATTTTTGACGTAGGATTTGGAGGATCAAGCTTCCTTTTCAATCAGGGTACTCCTGCTATAAAAAGCGGTTTTTATCCGAATTCAATCAGTACGGATCTGCATACAGGCAGTATGAACAATGCAATGAAGAATATGCCAAACATCATGTCATTATTTATGTCTATGGGAATGGACCTTCAAAGTGTAATCAAAGCTAGTACATGGAACCCGGCACAACAGATCAAGAGACCAGAATTGGGTAATCTTTCAATTGGGGCTGAGGCAGATATTGCCATTTTTACTGTTAGAAACGGAAATTTCGGTTATTATGCAAGAGATGGCAAAATTCCGGGAAAGCAAAGACTTGAAACAGAAATGACAATCAGAGCCGGAAAAATTGTTTACAACCTAAATGCAATCGCAGAACCTAATATATTACCAAATCCACCGAGACAAAGACCTGCGAATGCTACACCAAGACCTGCAAATAATTAATAAATTCAGAAATATCTATTTTAATATGGGCACTATCAGTTGCACATTAAGAAAAACAGGGCTTTTAGCCCTGTTTTTTTCATATTCCATTTTAAGCTTTGGGCAACAGACTAGTAGTTCTGCAACAGGCCAAAGGCCCCTCGCTCCTATAAAGACACCTGTATCTTTACGTTCTGATATTCAAGTTGAGAAAGTTATGAATATTGGGAAACTTGGTGTCAGACTTTTAAAAAATGAAAAAACAGGCGAATTCTGGTATTCAACTTTTGATGGAAATGTTTTCAAAATATCAAATTTCGACACACCTAGTGCCGCAGAACATCAGATATTTTCAGCAGAAGATCACGGTATTACTAGACTCCAGGGCGCAGCATTTTTAAACAATACACTTTTTTTATGCGGGAATATTAGTGCTAATGGCGGCAAAGGAACCAAGGGAAGAATGGTTAAATACGATCTTTCAAAGTCTAAGCCTATATTGACTGAAGTTTTCAATACGGTTGAATATGGAACAAATGCTACAACCTTTGACCATGGCTGGAATGCCCTAGTTATTAGCAAGGACAAAAAATACATTTATGTGAATTCTGGAGCCCGTACAGATCACGGAGAAGTACAGGATAATAATGGGGCCTATCCAAATGCTCGGGATAACGCATTAACATCTAATGTATTCCGGTTTCCAGTAAATTCGGAAAATATTTTATTGACCACTGATGAAGCAAAACTTAAAGCAGATGGTTATTTGTATGCTCAAGGAATAAGAAATGCCTATGACATGACATTTGATGGCAAAGGCAATCTATTCGGGGTAGTAAATTCAGGCGATTATGATCAATCGGAGGAAATGTTCTGGATCAGGCAGGGTCATCATTATGGATTCCCATGGCAAATGTCTGGGATTGAAAATCCGCAGCAACATCCAACATGGATACCTGATCCGGCAAAAGATCCATTTATAAGTCCCGGAGCACATGCCTGGGTTGTAAAATATTTCCGGAATGATCCAAATTTTCCTAAAATACCAGATGGAGTAAAATTCTCTCCCGGAGTTCAAAATTTAGGTCCTGATGCAAATGAATATCGGGATATTGCGACTGGAAAAATAGTTGATGGAGATATTACCGGTAAAGCTGTTAGTACATTTAATGCACACTCAGTACCCTTAGGATTAGTTTTTGATACTAACAATGCGCTTTCCAGTGAATTCAGTGGAGATGGTTTTGTTTTCAGATATGGTGGAGGTTCAGATCGCCCCGGAACTACCCTTTTAAGAAAAAGCGGAAAAGATCTGATGCATTTAGACATGAGTTATAATGTCGCCGCAGATAATTATTACATGAAAACAACTACTATTGTTAACAATTTCAATGCTCCTGTAGATGCAATCATGGTTGATAATAAAATTTATGTAATGGAACATGGCACCGCAAATTCTGAAGGCGGCAGGATATGGAAGATCAGTCTGCCAAAAAAATAAGTATAAAACCAATTGAAAATATGCAAAACAATACTCCTGATCAAAATTTTGAAAAAACTGGTTTAAGCCTCCCTCCCTCTCCAAGTCCGA
>JBIIWE010000063.1:0-8736 GCA_044339075.1 Daejeonella sp.
TCAGACAACAGACAACAGACAACAGATAACAGACAACAGACAACTGGAACCAAGAACCAAGAACCAAGATCAAAGACTTTTAAGTCTAATTTGAAAATTTCTGCTCTTTTCAGACCTCAGACAACAGATAACTGAAAACACACAACAGATAACAGATAACTGAAAACACACAACAGACAATAATCATTTACTCAATTGCCTTCCCCTTCATTGCAGTTGAAATAGCTGTGTTCATCAGTCTTTCTGCAAAAGGACGAGTAAATTCGTTTAATTCATCTATACTTTTCAAAATAAGATCTTTCTCACCAGACCCCAAAGCAGCTTTTAGCCTAATTATTAAATTCTGAGTGTCAATATTTTCCTGCTCTGACACTTGTTCCTGATTTTTGGAAAGGAAACGTTCAACAGTATAAACCATTTGTTCACCTTCTGTGCGGGCTTCTATCAACATTCTTTTGCTGACATCCTCTCTTGCATGTTCGACACTATCAATCAGCATTTTCTCAACTTGCTCATCCGTTAAGCCATAGGTCGGTTTTACTTCAACTTCCTGCTTTACTCCAGATCGCAATTCTACGGCTTCAACAGTTAGTATACCATCAGCATTTAGCTTAAAGTTAATATCCACCTTTGGAAAACCTGCGGGCATCGCCGGAATACCTTTAAGGTCAAATTCTGCCAGCTTCCGGTTTTCGCTCACCAGGTCGCGCTCACCCTGATATACAGAAATTTTCATATTTACCTGCCCATCGATGGATGTTGTATATTGTCTCCCTGCTTTTGTTGGAACCTTTGCATTTCTAGGAATAATCACATCCATGAGTCCACCCATGGTTTCTATCCCTAAAGAAAGTGGAGTAACATCGAGCAATAAAATATCTTTTCTGTTCCCAGCTAAAATATCAGATTGAATTGCAGCACCTAAGGCAACAACTTCATCCGGATTGATCTGATCGTGCACTTCCCTTTTAAAAAATTCGGACACCCGCAGTTTTACTAAGGGTGTTCGTGTTGATCCACCAACCATTACCACTTCATGAATATCCACAATACCCAATTCTGCATCCTTCAATGCATTTTTGCAACATTGTATGGTCTGATCAACTTTAGAAGATATGAGTTCTTCAAATTTCAATTTAGTAATCGCACATGGAATATCTCTTACAAGACCGTTAAAAAGATTTTGTGTGGTCAGTGCTTTTTTAGCTTCTTCTGCCTTTAGACGTAAAGCCTGATTCAAGGAAGAATCGATTATATTATCTTGAAGTTGATTTTGTTCTACCCAATAATTTACTATTGCCTGATCAAAATCATCACCTCCTAAAAATGTATCGCCATTAGTCGAGAGAACTTCAAAAATTCCATTTTGTATCTTTAAAATTGAAACATCAAATGTACCTCCACCAAGGTCATAAACGGCAATGATCTTTTCCTCCTCGGGATTAAGACCAATGCCATAGGCTAAACTGGCTGCTGTTGGTTCATTAACAATCCTAAGAACATCCAATCCGGCAAGTTTTCCAGCATCGCGTGTTGCTTGTCGCTGGCTATCATTAAAATAGGCTGGAACAGTAATAACAGCTCTATTAACAGCTGTTTTGAGTGCATGCTCTGCCCTTTCCTTTAGCTCCTTAAGAATCATTCCGGAAAGCTCAATGGGCGAATAATATTGATCACCTACCTTAATCTTTACCAGACTTTCACTGTCGTCGTCAATAATTTTGTATGAAAACAAACTGCTATGCGCTTCAATATCCTGGTAAGACCGGCCTAAGAGACGTTTGACAGAAAAGATGGTGCTTTGCGGGTCTGAAATCAGAAATTCTTTTGCTTCATTTCCAACGATAACACTTCCATCAGGCTGAAAATGAATTACAGAGGGCACCAATAGTCCCTTACCTGTATCATTAATAACCTGCGGATTACCATCGGGGTTGATAAATGCTACCAGACTATTGGTTGTACCCAGGTCTATCCCAACAATTAACTCCTCTTTCTGTACAGATCCGGTTGCAATATTAATAGATACTTTAGCCATAAACGCATTTCAACAAGCCGCAAAGGTAGGGAGTTTAGTTTCAATACAGAACTATTCCAGCTTATTTGAGATTTTATTACAATCTGATTAGTTTTTGACGGGAAAATGAGCAAAAAAAATAGTAAATTTAAAGAAACCAATATGCCTTTTTATGAAATCATTACTGATTAATTACCTCGAATATAATCATTGGGCAAATGAAAAAATGTGCAAATATCTGGCAGGATTTGATGAACTGGATATAGCTATCAATAAACAAAATGAATACATGACTATCAAAAAGATAATCATGCATATTGCTGATGGTGAACAGACATGGCTTGCAAGACTTAACGGTCAAAATATTCCTCACATGCACAACCTTGATATCGGAGGAAACCTAAATAGTATTTGTGGGCTTGTCAGGAAAAATTCAAGTGATTTTATTGATTTTGCAAGTTCTCAAGATGAAGATTTTTTCACTTCAGGTACCGATTATATAAACTTGAAGGGGAAAAAATTCAGTCAAAACAATGCGGAAATCATTCTCCATTGCATGAATCATTCAACATTTCACCGGGGACAGCTGATATCCATGTTAAGGCATGTGGGATACACTGACCAGTCGGCAAGTGATTTTATACTTTTTTTAAGGGAAAAGGCCTTCAAATGACCGAATAAAAAATCTCGATTTTGTGATTTTCAGTCCGATTCATTTTTCTCTCCTCGCAAGAACTATATGCTTCAAAAGATAAAGAATGTTTTGTGCGCAAATATGGACTATAAGACCTAACGGTTAAACGCCAATCTTTTCCCAAAAATCCCATCCTTAATCTGACCATTTTCATATACCAGATTACCTGAAATAATAGTACTGATCACGGTTGAACCAAATACTTCTCCTTCAAAGGGGCTCCAGCCGCATTTTGATAAAACATTTTTCCTGCTAACCACAAATGGTTTATTCAGGTCAACCAGAACTAGATCAGCCCAATAACCTTCTCGAATAAACCCCCGTTTATCAACTTGAAAACAGATTGCCGGACTATGTGCCATTTTTTCTGCTATTTTCTCCAGGCTGATCTTTCCTCTTTTATAAAATTCAATCATCGCAATTAATGCATGCTGCACAAGCGGTCCACCAGAAGGCGATTTACTGAACGGCTGTGATTTTTCCGCAATCGTATGAGGCGCATGGTCGGTAGCAATAACATCGATCCGGTTGTCTAATACCGCCTGAAAAATTGCTTCCCGATCTGTAGAAGTTTTAATAGCAGGATTCCATTTGATCCAGTTTCCTTTTTTTGCATAATCAGCATCAGAGAACCATAAATGATGAATACAAGCTTCAGCAGTGATCCTCTTTTTATTCAGAGGTAAAGTATTATCGAATAATGCGGTCTCGATGGCAGTGGAAATATGCAGAATATGTAAACGAGTATCATACTTTTTTGCAAGCCCGACAGCAAAAGAAGAAGAGATATAACAAGCTTCAGCATTACGAATCAAGGGATGCATTTCCGGACTCAAATTATCACCATATTGCTCTTTAAAACGTTCTGTATTTGCACGTATAGTTGCTTCATCCTCACAATGGGTGGCAACAAGTATGGGCGCCTGACTGAAGATCCCTTCAAGAGTCTTTTCATTATCTACCAGCATGTTTCCTGTAGATGAACCCATAAAAACCTTAATTCCGCAAACAGTATTAGGATCAGTTTTTAATACTTCATCCAGATTATCATTTCCTGCCCCCATAAAAAAAGAGTAATTGGCAGCTGAACTGCGTGCTGCGATTTCATACTTATCAGCCAATAATTCTTGTGTCAAGGTATTTGGTATCGTATTAGGCATTTCCATGAAGGAAGTTATCCCACCTGCAATGGCTGCACGGCTTTCTGTAAATATGTCGGCTTTATGCGTTAAGCCCGGCTCTCTGAAATGAACCTGATCATCAATACATCCCGGAAAAAGGTGAAGCCCCTCCGCATTGATCTCCTGATCAGCAGAATGACCAAGGCTTATACCGATCTGTTCGATCATTCCGTTTTTAACAAAAATATCCGCAACAACTAGTTTGCCTTCATTAACAATAGTTGCTGATTTGATAAGGATTGAGGCCATGCTGGATGAATTAGGTATAATCTAAAATCAGTGCAATTTCGGATTTTTTTTCTTAGTTATTAGATAATTACAAATCCAAAATGAACTGAAATTGTATAATATTACCTCAAATTGATTCAGACCTACAATAATCATCTGGATAAAGAAAGATCAAATAAATTTACGAGCCAAACCATAAAAGCTTTAAGGTAAGAGGTACCACAAAAATCAAACACGTATCTTTGCCCTATGTCAATATCTTTTGAAGATTTTAAGCTGAACAAACAGATTCTGAATGCTGTTGCGGATGCGGGTTATAGTTTACCTACACCAATTCAGGAAAAGGCGATCATGCCAATTTTATCCGGACAGGATATTATGGGAATTGCGCAAACTGGAACTGGCAAAACCGCTGCCTTTGTGTTGCCAATCCTGATGAAGCTAAAATTTGCCCAGGGAAATGATGCGAGGGCTTTGATCATAGCTCCTACCCGTGAATTAGCCATGCAGATCGAGGAAAATGTTAAAACATTTGCTAAATACACCGACCTACGTACGGTAGTGCTTTTCGGAGGATTGGGACCAAAAACACAGATCGCTGAGTTAAAAAAAGGTGTAGATATCATTATTTCAACCCCTGGACGCTTTCTGGACCTTTACCTTGAAGGAAACATAAATACACAATTCCTCAAATTTCTGGTTATGGATGAGGCTGATAAAATGATGGACATGGGCTTTATCGGATCCATCCACAGGATTCTGGAAGTGGTTCCAAGAAAACGTCAGAATCTTTTGTTTTCGGCCACTATGAGTGAACTGGTACATAAGATCTCAGGTGATTTTTTGAAACATCCAACTGTAATTGAGGTAGCTGCCCAGGCAACACCGGCGGATACTGTAAGCCAGGTTTTGTATAAAGTACCCAATTTAAAGACCAAACTTAACCTGCTTCAACATCTTTTAAAAGACACGGAAGATTTTACACGTCTCATTATTTTCTGTAAAACAAAAACTGTAGCTGATAATATTTTTCATTTTCTGGAACGCAGATATGGCGCTGACCAGGTTCGGGTAATCCATGCAAACAAAGGTCAAAACACAAGAATCAATTCGATTAATGCATTTAAAGAGGGCCAAGTACGCATTTTAGTTGCTACTGATGTGGCATCACGCGGACTGGATGTTACCAATGTTAGTCATGTGATCAACTTTGATGTACCAATCATCATTGAGGATTACGTTCACCGCATCGGCCGTACCGGGCGTGCTTTGCAAACTGGTGATGCCATTACATTCTGTAGCCCGTCAGAGGAATACTATGTTGAAAAGATTGAAAAACTGATCAGGCAGAAAATTCCATTATCAGAAATGCCGGAAGATGTATTTATTGATGATACACCTTACGAAGAACGTCAGGATATTGCCAGAGAGATTGATCTTCAGAAAAGAAGGGATGATCCGGAATTCAAAGGTGCATTCCATGAAAAAAAAGCCAAAAACTCTAAAGGAATTAAAACAGCCAAGGTCGAACCGAAAGCCAAGGTCAGAAATAATAAGCCTGGTGCAGCCCGCAGGAAAAAAAGCATCAAATTTGATGCTGTACACAAAAAAGATAAAAAGAAAAAATGAATCTGCGATTAACCCCGCTTAATATTGTTTCCTCTTTTTTACTTGTAGGCACAGCTTATCTACTACTATTTCCCAATATAACAGATCAAGCCTATCCTGGTATTCTATCACTACTGTTGCTGTTCATTATATGTTTTATAACCGATATAGTTTTCAGAAGACTGATCATAAACCTTAAGCGAATTTGGTTATTTGAACTACTATTTATAATCTTTGTGGCTTTATTAATCATACTGATTAAATTGTATATTTTAAATTGATAGTTTACAATTGACTTTATTTGCAATAAGATCCCACCTGAATCGTGATGAAAGACAAGATAAACAGATAAACAATGAACTATTAAATCACCATCAAGCCGATAGCTATCGAGTTACAACTTATTACTTTCAACTTTCAACTTATTACTTACAACTTATTACTTTCAACTTATTACTTACAACTTTCAACTTAAGCATGAAAAAAGCCGAAATAAAACTCACTATAGAACTTGATGATCAAAACGTCCCAGTAAATATATTATGGGAATCTACCGACTCACAAACGAAAGAGGCACTTCCTGTTAAATCGATGATGCTTGCGCTTTGGGATCATAACTACAAAAATTCTTTACGTATTGACCTTTGGACCAAAGACATGCCAGTAGATGAGATGAAAAGATTTTTTTATGAGACTTTGCAGACCATGGGCGATAGTTTTCTTCGGGCCACAGGAGAAGAGGCGATTGTTGAAGATCTTCGAGACTATTGCGCTCATTTTGCTGAGAAGATGGAATTAACAGAAGGAAATAATCCTCAATCTGCACTTAAAGGATAATTCAAATTGCTATGACATTTAAAAATTATGCAGGAATAATTGGCGCATTACTGGTAATTGGAGGTGGATTATCGCCTATGCTTCATATTCCAATTATTGGAAACTGGAATTACTGGGATCTGGACACAGCTTTGGCTTCGATAATTTATGCTCTTGCTACTCTAGGATTAATTGCCTCAGCAAGCAATAAAGGAGGTCTTTTACGCTTTTGCGGATGGTCTTTACTTCTGGTTTTGGGCTTCACCTTTGTTGCTGTTTATTTCAAAGTGACTAATTATTTCAGTTTTATTCCACTGAAAAAACTTGCAGCAGCTGCAAGCAGGGTCATTCATTACCGCTGGCTGGGCTGGGCACTTATTTGTTCTGGAGGCCTTATCATGATCATCTTTTCTGGAAAGAATAAAAAATAAAAATTGATTGATTTTATTTAAATTAGGTTTAGTTTAATTAACTGAATACTAAACTTAAACCTAAAAAAAAATGAATCAAATTCTTTCTAATGGCCTTTTAAGGGTTCTTTTTGCAATACCCTTTGCGGTATTCGGAGTCATGCATCTGATGAATGCTACAGCAATGCAGGGAATGGTTCCAGCATATGTTCCAGGCGGTGTTATCTGGGTCTACGTCACAGGTATTTTGTTAATTACTGGAGCTATAGGCTTCATTCTGAATAAATCTGTTCAAATGGCAGGTTTTGTACTGGGAGCATTACTGCTTATCTTCATTTTCACTATCCATTTACCTGCTGTTTTAGGCGGAGATCAAAATTCAATGGGTAGTTTACTTAAAGATTTTGCATTAATGACTGGCGCCTTATTTATCGGAAATTCTTCCAATAAATAACGTCAGGGCAAAACCCTAAAATAAAATTCTTTTAATAACAGAAAGGAAATAATGAATTTAGAAATCACAGTTAAAACGAGATCATTCAGAAACTGGAAGTATTTTCTTAATTTATTTCCGGTATTATTGGTCATTTATGGAAACATAAATGGTGGATGGCTCAGTTTATTGAATTTCATTTTCACTTTTGTTGTATTGGGAATCGCAGAAATCATCCTTCCCGAAGACCGAACGAATGATGATGTGGTTGACGATGAGCTCCCTGAAATTCTGATGTTCCTTTCTGTTTTAGCACAAGTTCTATCTATACTAAGCTTAATCTATGGCATCTACACGGGCACAATCAATGAGTACTGGATCATAGCTGCATCAATTTCTACCGGAACAGCCTCAGGCACTTTAGCCATAGTAGTAGCCCATGAACTCATTCACAGAAAAAATAAATTTTGGAATTTCGCAGGAAGATTTCTCCTTTTCACTGTATTCAACCCTTATTTTTATATCCATCACCTAAGAATTCATCACAAATATGTGGGAACAGACTCAGATCCTGTAACTGCAAAATTTGGTGAAAACTATTATCACTATTTGATTCGATCTATTTCAGGTCAATTAAAACAATCCTTTCAACTTGAAAAACAAGGTTGCCTTGCTAAAGGAAAATCTGCTTTGGGTCTGAACAATTATATGTTAAGCTGTCTGACAGGATATATCACTGTTTTAATCTGTACAGGATTACTTGTTGGATGGAATGTTTCTATAGCACTGATAACTCAGGCGCTTTTTGCCAATCTACTACTTGAATACACCAATTATATTGAACACTATGGTTTGAGCAGGAATGATAATGAACGGGTAAATGAGATGCATTCCTGGCAAAGTAATAAGGTTATCAGTCGCTTTTTCCTGATCGATCTAAGTCGTCATTCTGACCACCATTTTCATGCAGCAAAACCATTTAACAAATTAGTATCCTATCCTGAAGGTCCGGTGCTTCCCGGAGGTTATGCAAGCATGTTATTGCCTGCTCTGATTCCACCACTGTGGTTCAAACTGGTGAACTTGCGAATTAAGAGTATACAGTCATTGAGCACTTGATCCGCTGTCATTGAGGTAAGATCCCCTATTATTGCGGTATGATCCGCTGTCATTGCGCTATGTTCCCCTGTCATTGCGGTATGATCCGCTTTCATTGCGGTATAATCCCCTATTATTGCGGTATGATCCCCTGTCTTTGAGGTATGATCCCCTGTCATTGCGGTATGATCCCCTGTCATTGCGGTATGATCCCCTGTCATTGCGGACTTGATCCGCAATCACTTCCCAAA